>CBJLKR010000111.1:0-7810 GCA_966423695.1 uncultured bacterium
CCTGCCTCGTGCCGACGCGGTGCTCGCCGTCTCCGAGGCGACCCAGGCCGACGCCTTGCGCATGCGCCTGGTGGCGCCGCAGGCGATCCGCGTCGTGCCCGAGGCGGCCGACCCGGCGCTGAGCCATCGCCACGGCGCCGCGGCGCGAGTCAAGGCGAAGTGGGGGATCGACGGGCGCTACCTGCTGTTCGTCGGCGCTCTCGACGCGCGCAAGGACCCGCACGCGCTCCTGCGCGCGTGGACGACCGCGCGCCTGAAGCATCCGGACCTGCGCCTCTTGATCGCGGGGGTCCCGGGCCGGCAGGCGCCGCCGAGCATGGCCGGCGCGGTGCAGCTCGGGCGGGTGGTGGACGACGAGCTCGCCGACCTGTACTCCGCCGCGGCCTGCCTCGTCTTCCCGAGCCGCTACGAGGGATTCGGGCTGCCGTGCCTCGAGGCGATGGCGTGCGGCTGCCCGGTTGTCGCGTTCCGCAACTCGAGCATCCCCGAGGTGGTCGGTGACGCGGGAATCCTGGTTGCCGACGGCGACGCGGAGGCCCTGGGAGAGGCGGTGGGCGACGTGCTGCGCGAGCCGGACCGGTGGCGGCGGGCAGGGCTGGCCCGGGCGCGACAGTTCAGCTGGGACCGGACCGCGAGGCAAACCATCATGGCCTACGAATCCGTATTGCGATAATCCCGCCGACATGAGCAGGATCGCCATGATCGGCGCGGGCTACGTCGGCTTGACCACCGGCGCGTGCCTCGCCGACCTCGGCCACGCGGTCGCCGTCGTCGACATCAGCGAGGACAAGATCGCTCTCCTGCGGCGGGGCGAGATCCCCTTCTACGAGCCAGGGTTGAAGGAGCTGGTCGACCGCAATGTCGCCTCCCGCCGGCTTGCGTTCACGACGTCGTACGCGGACGCAGTGCCCGCGGCCGAGTTCGCGATCATTGCGGTCAGCACCCCCGAGGGAGAGGGTGGCGAGGCCGACCTCACGCACGTCGAGGCGGCCGCGCGCTCGATCGCGGCGACGATGGACGGTCCGCTGATCGTGGTCAACAAGTCCACGGTGCCGCCGCTGACCGGAGACAAGGTGTCCGAGGTGTTGAAGCGCCACCACAGCGAGCACCCGTCGGCGGTGGTTTCGAACCCCGAGTTCCTGCGCGAGGGCTCGGCGATCTTCGACTTCATGCACCCGGACCGCGTCGTGGTCGGCAGCAACGACCGCGTGGCGGCGGAGAGGGTCGCCGCGCTCTACGCGCCGGTGAACGCGCCGGTCCTGATCACCCCGAACATCTACACGGCCGAGATGGTGAAGTACGCCTCCAACGCGTTCCTGGCCGCGCGGATCTCGTTCATCAACGAGATGGCCTGGATCAGCGAACGCGTGGGCGCCGACGCCAAGCTGGTCGCCGAGGGCATGGGCATGGACAGGCGCATCGGGTCGGCCTACCTCGACGCCGGCATCGGCTGGGGCGGATCCTGCTTCAAGAAAGACGTCGCCGCCCTGACGGCCGTCGCCGAAAGGTTCGACTACCATCCGGAGCTGCTTCACGCCGTGCGCGACATCAACCGCGACCAGCGCATGCTGGTCATCGACCTCTTGCGGGAGAAGCTCGAGTCGCTGCCGGATAGCGTGGTCGGCCTGCTCGGCCTTGCCTTCAAGCCGAACACCGACGATATGCGCGACGCGCCCAGCGTCGACATCGCCAGGGTCCTGGTCGCGGCCGGCGCCACCGTCAGGGCGTACGACCCCGCCGCGCACGAGCGGGCTCGGCTGCTGCTGCCCGAGGTCGAGCTGATGAAGGATGCATACGAGGTGGCGCGCGGCGCCGATGCGCTCGTGCTCGTCACCGAATGGAACGAGTTCCGCCAGCTCGACATGGAGCGGGTCAGGCAGCTCATGCGCCGCCCCGTGATCGTGGACGGCCGCAACATCTACGACCCCGCGGCGATGAAGGCGCTGGGTTTCACCTACCGCGGCATTGGCCGCGAGTAGCGCCGTCAAGCCGAAGGCGGTCGTCTCGGGAGGGGCCGGGTTCATCGGCTCGCACCTGTGCGAGGCGCTCCTCGAGCGCGGCCACAAGGTGCTCGCGCTGGACAACTACCTCACCGGCACACCGAGCAACCTGCGCCACCTCGAGGGCAACCCCGACTTCGAGCTCCGCCAGGGCGACGTGAACCACGGCGTGTTCCTCGGCGGCGAGGTCCGCTACGTCCTGCACTTCGCGTCCCCGGCGTCGCCGCCGCAGTACGACGCGAACCCGATCCACACCCTCAAGGTGGGCACGGTGGGGACGATGAACATGCTCGGGCTGGCGCGGGCCAAGAACGCCACCTTCCTGCTCGCCTCGACGTCGGAGGTGTACGGCGACCCGCTGGTGCACCCGCAGCCGGAGAGCTACTGGGGAAACGTCAACCCGATCGGCCCGCGCGGTTGCTATGACGAGGCCAAGCGCTGCGCCGAGGCGTACGCGATGGCGTACCACCGCACCCACGGCGTCGACACCCGCATCGTCCGCATCTTCAACACGCACGGGCCGCGGATGCAGGTGTCCGACGGTCGCGCGGTGCCGAACTTCATGGCCCAGGCGATCCGGGGGGAGCCGATCACCGTCTACGGCGACGGCTCGCAGACGCGCAGCCTCTGCTACGTCTCCGACCTGGTTCGCGGCGTGCTCGCGAACCTGGAGCGTGGAGACGAGCTGCCGGTGAACCTGGGCAACCCGCACGAGGTGACGGTGCTCGAGCTGGCGCAGACGATCGTCCGGCTTACCGGCTCGAAGAGCCCGATCGTCCACAAGGACCTTCCGGTCGACGACCCGAAACAGCGCCGGCCCGATATCTCGCGAGCGAAGAAGGTGCTCGGCTGGGGGCCCGAGGTCAGCCTCGAAGACGGGCTGGCCAGGACGCTGGAATACTTTCGTTCGGTGGTCTGACGATATTGGCCTCGCGCGAAGACCTGAAGAAGTACGTCCGCGACGTCCCCGACTATCCGCAGAAGGGGATCGTCTTTCGCGACATCACGCCGCTCTTGGGCGACAAGGCCATCTTCCGCGAGGTTGTCGAGCTCATGGCCGCGGACTGGTCGGCGAACCCGCCTGACCTCGTGGCGGGGATCGAGGCGCGCGGCTTCATCCCCGGCGCGGCGATCTCCGTCCGTCTCGACGCGGGGTTCGTCCCCATCCGCAAGACCGGAAAGCTGCCGTGGATGACGGTGATGGAGTCCTACGACCTCGAGTACGGCACCGACCAGCTCGAGGTCCATTCCGACGCGGTGCAGCCCGGCCAGAAGGTGCTCATCGTCGATGATGTTCTCGCCACGGGCGGCACGGCGTCCGCGGCGGTTCGGCTGATGCGTAAGCTCGGCGCCGACGTGGTCGGCGTCCAGGTCCTGATCGAGCTGACCTACCTCGACGGTCGCAAAAAGCTCAAGGACGTGAAGCTCAAGAGCGAGATCACTTACTAGGAGAAGGATTTGAAGACCAGTTCCAGGGGCAACGACGTCAAGGACCTGAACCTCGCCACGCAGGGACAGGACCTGATCGACTGGGCCGCGCGCGAGATGCCGGTCCTGAGCCTGATCCGCGAGCGTTTCGCCAAGGAGCAGCCGCTCAAAGACGTGCGCACGGCGGCCTGCCTCCACGTGACCAGCGAGACGGCAAACCTCATGCTCACGCTGAAGGCCGGCGGCGCGGACATCGCGCTGTGCGCGTCGAACCCGCTGTCGACGAACGATGCGGTGGCGGCCGCGCTGGCGTCCCACCACGGGATCAAGACGTACGCGATCCGCGGGGAGGACAACGACACCTATTACCAGCACATCGAGGCCGCGCTCGACCACCGGCCGCAGGTGACGATGGACGACGGCGCCGACCTCGTCTCGGTCCTGCACAAGTCACGCCGCGAGCAGCTCCCCGAGGTGATCGGCGGCACCGAGGAGACGACGACCGGGGTGATCCGGCTTCGGGCGATGGCGGAGCACGGCGTCCTCGCGTACCCGATCGTGGCGGTGAACGAGGCGAACACGAAGCACATGTTCGACAACCGCTACGGCACGGGCCAGTCGACGATCGACGGCATCATCCGGTCGACCAACGTGCTGATCGCGGGCAAGACCTTCGTCGTCGCCGGCTACGGCTGGGTCGGCCGCGGCCTCGCCTCGCGGGAGAAGGGCCACGGTGCCGACGTCGTCGTCACCGAGGTCGACTCGGTGAAGGCTCTCGAGGCGGCGATGGACGGGTTCCGGGTGCTGACGATGGACGAGGCCGCCAAGGAAGGCGACATCTTCGTCACCGTCACCGGCGACGTCAACGTGCTCGACCGCAAGCACTTCGCCGCCATGAAGGATGGGGCCATCCTGGCCAACTCGGGCCACTTCAACTCCGAGATCAACCTCAAGGCGCTGGACGAGCTGGCGACGAGCGTGCGCCAGGTCCGGCCGTCGGTCCAGGAGTACAGGCAGAACGACGGGCGGCGCCTGTACCTGCTGGGGGAGGGCAGGCTCATCAACCTGGCCGGAGCGGAGGGCCACCCCGCCGCCGTCATGGACATGAGCTTCGCCAACCAGGCGCTGTGCGCGGAGTACATCGCGAAGAGCGCCAAGCAGCTCGAGCGCAAGGTGTACGACGTGCCGCCCGAGATCGACTCCGAGGTCGCGCGCCTGAAGCTCAAGGCGATGGGCATCGTCATCGACGTCCTCACCGAGGAGCAGCGCCGCTATCTTTCCTCGTGGGAGGAAGGCACCTGAGGTCGTCCGTCCCCGACATTCCGTGCATCTTCGCGGCCTAGGCGGCCGGGCGCCTGCGGCGCCGAAGCCGTTGTCGACGGCTGCGCGCGCTTGGTCACGCATGCAATCGGTGCGCTCCCTCGCGTGCTCGCCGTCACCTAGGCTCCGGCCGCCGATGCCGCGAATCTGCGTCGGAACGCGGGGCCGGACGACCTAGCCAGAATGTTCGGTCCCGCTCGGCGCACCTGGGTGCTGGGCGGTGGGGGAGCGCGCGGCGCGGCGCAGGTCGGCGTGCTGCAGGCCCTGTTCGAGGCCGGCGTCGAACCGCCTGCCGCGATCGTCGGCACGAGCGTGGGCGCGCTGAACGGGGCGTCGATAGCCGCCTACCCTTCGCTCGCCGGGACGATGATGCTGCGCGAGGTCTGGCTTTCACGCGAGGCATCCGCGGTGTTCCAGGCGCACCCACTCGGAGTGCTGATCTCCGGCCTGCGCCGCGACCAGCTCAGCGTCATGCCGCAGCACAACGTGCGCCGGCTCATTCAGCGCGCTGAGTCGCTGATGGGGATCGGGACGTTCGAGCAGCTGCGAGTTCCGCTCGCCATCGTCGCGACGGACCTGAACGCTGGGAAACCCGCGATCTTTCGCTCGGGTGATCTCGGGCCGGCCCTGCTCGCCTCGACGGCGATACCCGGACTGTTCCGCTCCGTCCGCATCAACGAGCGCGAGCACCTGGACGGCGGCATCGTCGACAACACCCCGCTCGACGTCGCCGTCGACGATGGGGCGAAGGACGTGCTCGCCATCAGCCTCATGGGCGGCAGCGAGTACGAGCCGACGCCGAACAGCCTCCCCGAGCTCGTCGCCAGGACGCTGCAGCTCGCGCTGCACCACCAGATGCTCAGCGACTACGAGCGCGCGCGCCAGCGAGCGCGCACCGTCGTCCTGTGTCCGATCACGGCTCCGACCGCGACCTGGGTCATGAAGCGCGAGCACGTCGAGTCGGTGATCGAGGCGTCACGCGCGGCGGCCGCCGACCTGCTGCGGCGGCGCGGCTCGAAGCTGTTCCGCCATTCGGGCATCCACTACCTGCCCCTCGGCGGCTAGCGAAGCGGCGATCCGGCCCGCGCACGCCTTGCTAGGATGCACGGGTCCCGGAGCGAAAAACCTGGCGCTTGGGGGCACGTCCACACGGCGACGAGCCCTTGCCGGCGCGGGAGATTCATAGGAGGACTCTGCAGTTGTCATCTCTGTTCACGTCTGAATCCGTCGCGGAAGGCCATCCCGACAAGCTGGCCGACCAGATCTCCGACGCCATCCTCGACGCCATCCTGGCCAAGGACCCGCTGGCGCGCGTGGCCTGCGAGGCGATCGTCACCACCGGCCTGGTCATCGTGGTCGGTGAGATCACGACCGACTGCTACGTCGACATCCCGCGCATCATCCGGCACACCGTGCGCGAGGTCGGCTACACGCGCGCCAAGTACGGCTTCGACGCGGAGACGTGCGGCGTCGTCAGCAGCATCGACGAGCAATCGCCCGACATCGCGCAGGGCGTCGACGCCGGCGGCGCCGGGGACTCAGGCATGATGTTCGGCTTCGCCTGCGACGAGACCCCCGAGCTCATGCCGCTGCCGATCATGCTCGCCCACCGCCTCGCGCGCCGTCTCGCCGAGGTGCGGCGCAACAAGTCGCTGACGTACCTCCGGCCGGACGGCAAGGTGCAGGTCACGGTTCGCTACGGCGACGACGGCCGCCCCGAACGTGTCGAGAACGTCGTCGTGTCGACGCAGCACCATGACGAGGTCTCCACCGAGCAGCTGCGGGCCGACCTGACCGAGCACGTGATCGAGGCCGTGATCCCGACCTCGCTGCGCAACGGCTCGCTCCGCTCGTACATCAACCCCACGGGGCGGTTCGTCATCGGCGGTCCGGTCGCGGACGCGGGCCTCACCGGTCGCAAGATCATGGTCGACACCTACGGTGGCTACGCGCGTCACGGCGGCGGCTGCTTCTCGGGCAAGGACCCCACGAAGGTCGACCGCGCGGGCGCCTACGGGGCGCGCCACGTGGCCAAGAACGTCGTCGCCGCCGCCCTCGCGACGAAGTGCGAGGTGCAGCTCTCGTACGCGATCGGCGTGGCCAAGCCGGTGGCGGTGCGCGTCGACACTTTCGGCACCGGCAAGGTCCCCGACGCCGCGATCGCGACCGCGGTCAACAAGCTGTTCGACCTGAGCCCGCTCGGGATCATCAAGGAGCTCAACCTGCGCCGGCCCCTTTACCGCCAGACGGCCGTCTACGGCCACTTCGGCCGCACCGACATCGACGTGCCGTGGGAGTCGACAGCCCGCGCGGCCGAGCTCGCCGAGGAGCTTTCGCTCCGGGCGTGAGGGCGGAAGTAGGTGGCACGCGCCCAGCCCGATCGGGGGGAGGGATGAAGGGAGGGGTCCGCACCGTCGCCGTCATCCCGGCCGGTGGCGCCGGCACCCGGCTGTGGCCGCGGTCGCGACGCGCGACGCCGAAGCACGTCCTGCCGCTGGGAGAGCAGGGCCGCCCGCTCCTGCGCGCGACCTACGACCGCGCGCGCGGCGTCGCCGAGGAGGTCTTCGTCCTCACCGAGACCGCGCAGCGCGAGATCATCGCCCGGGTGCTCCCGGAGGTCGACGCGGCGCACCTGATCCTCGAACCGTCCGCGCGCGGAACCACCAACGCTTACGGTCTCGCCGCGCTCACACTGAGCCGGCGCGTCCCGGGCGCCGTCATGATCGCGCTGCCGGCCGACCACGTCGTGCGCGGCGGCCCGGCCGTCGCCAGAGCGGTGCGGACTGCGATGCATGTGGCGGCCGGCAACGACGCCCTCGTCACGGTCGGGCTCAAACCGACCTTCCCCTCGACCGGTCTCGGCTACATCCACGCGCCCGGCCGGGCTCGCGGAGGCGCGCTGCGCGTGAAGCGCTTCATCGAGAAGCCGGGGGCCGCCGCGGCGCGCCGGTTCATGCGCGCGGGAGGGTACTACTGGAACCTGGCCTGGTTCTCCTGGCGGGTCGACGTCTTCCTCGAGGAGCTCGCGCGCCACGCTCCGCGCCACGCCGCCGGCCTGCGCA
>CBJLKR010000112.1:0-7711 GCA_966423695.1 uncultured bacterium
CTCTACCCGCCCGGAATCGCGAAGCGTCCGACGCTTCCGGCGGGGATCGCGAAGAAGACGAACCCCTTCGCCCAGTGGCGCGTTCACCACTGACCTGATCCGCGTCGCGGTCCCAGGTGGCCGCCGTGACCCCGCGCTGGCGAGGCTGACACTTCTCGACCTCCTCGCTCGTGCCGGTCGGTCAGCACGAGCCGAGCATTCGCGCGGTCAATATTGAGCTGAGGTGGCGAGACTGCGGTACGTCGACGCGGGCAAGTCGCCGCGCGTGGACGAGCTGTACGCGAGGATCGGCGGGCTCGGCCGCCCGGTCCTCAACCTCTACCGCGTGCTTGCGAACCAGCCCGAGGCGCTCGCGTCGTTCCTTGGCATATCGGCCTACGTCCGCGACGGGTCGTCGCTCGATGCGCGCCTGCGTGAGCTGCTCATCCTCGCGACCGCGCACGGACTGGCGCAGGAGTACGAGCTGGCACAGCACACGGACATCGCCCGCCGCGCCGGCCTGGAGCCGGAGAAGATCGACGCGGCGAAGGGCGGCGCGCTCGACGCCCTCGACGCGCGCGAAAGATGCGCGGTCGAGTACGCCCACGCGGTCGCGCGCACACGCGACTGCGATGACGCGACCTTCGCACGCCTGCGTGAGCACTTCGACGACGGCGCGGTGCTGGACGTCGTGCTCACCGTCGCCTGGTATCACCTTTGCGCGGCGGTCCTCGGTCCGCTGCGTGTCGAGCTCGAGACGCCGTCGCGATGAAGGCGAGCGAGGTCGTGTGCACCGACTACCACACCGCCGGTGAACCATTTCGGATCGTGACGGGAGGCGTGCCCGAGATCGCGGGCGCGACGGTGCTCGAGCGGCGTGACCGCGCGGCCTCGGACGAGGGCGTGGATGCCGTCCGCCGCCTGCTGTGCCACGAGCCGCGTGGCCACGCCGATATGTACGGCTGCTTCGTGGTGCCGCCCAACGACGGCGGCGCCGAGCTGGGCGTCCTGTTCTGGCACAAGGACGGCTACTCCACCGCCTGCGGCCACGGCACGATCGCGCTCGGCGCGTGGGCGGTCGAATCGGGGCGGGTGCGCGCGCCCCGCGACGGCTTTGTCGACGTGCGCCTCGACGTGCCGTCGGGCCGCGTCACTGCGCGCGTCCGGGTGAAGCAGGGCGCCGTCGAGTCGGTCGCGTTCCGCAACGTGCCGGCGTGCTTGGTCGCGCGTGGAGTCGAGGCGGCCGGCGTCAAGGTCGACGTCGCCTACGGCGGCGCGATCTACGCCTCGGTCGCGGCGGAAGCCCTCGGCCTCCGGGTCGAGCCGGGCCGGCTTGGCGAGCTCATCGCGTCCGGCCGCGCGATCAAGCATGCGTTGAACGGCACCGCGGTGGCCCGCCACCCGACCGACGACCGGCTGTCGGGGATCTACGGCACGATCGTCTACGAAGAGCTCGGCGCGCTCCACCAGCGCAACGTCACGGTGTTCGCAGACGGTGAGGTCGATCGCTCACCCTGCGGTTCAGGAACGTCGGCCCGCGTGGCGCTCCTTGCCGCCGACGGGGCGATGAAGGAGGGCGACGTGCTGCGCCACGACTCGATCATCGGCACGACGTTTACCGCGCGCATCGTCGGCACGAGCGGCGAAGGAATCCTGACCGAGGTCGAGGGCGCCGCCTACCGCACCGGCGAGCACCGGTTCGTCCTCGACCCGCGCGACGCGCTCGGGACCGGCTTCGTCCTGCGCTAGCTTTCGGCCGCGGCGTTCACAGCCGCGGCGTCGGCGCGCTCGGGCGTGGCCGCGGTGCGGGCGCCGCCGCCGAGGTGGCGCTCCCACCACTCGACCACCGCGCGCATGTGCCGCACACGGTTCCATGGCTTGCCGATCGTCGTGAGGCCGTGGGGCTCGCCGTGGAAGATGACCAGCTCGACCTCGCGCCCGAGCTTGAGCATGCGCATGTAGACCTGCTCCGCCTGCTCCAGCGGCGTGCGCAGATCGCCGGTCGACGCGATGAGCCGCAGCGGCGTCTTCATCTTCTCGACGTAGCTCACCGGTGACAGCCGGCGGAACAGCTCCTCGTCCTCCCACGGCTCGGCCGTGAACGAGTGCTCGCCGAAGTTCCAGCCGATGTCGCTCGAGCCGTAGAAGCCGTGCAGCTCGGAGACGGGCCGCATGGAGAGGGCCGCCCGGAACCGGTCGGTGTGCCCGATGACCCACAGGGTCCCGAACCCGCCGTAGCTTGCACCTGTCACGCCTAGCCGCTCGGGGTCGGCGATGCCGTCGTCGATCGCCTTGTCGACCGCCGCCATCCAGACCGGGAAGTCGAGCTCGCCCCAGCGGCCCGTCAGCCCGACCGAGAACTCCTCGTCATAGGACTGGCTGCCCGGGGAGTTGCAGAAGATGACGGCGCAGCCATGCGAGGCGAGCCCCTGCATGAGGTGCGAGAACGACCACCCCCACGCGGCGTGCGGGCCGCCGTGGATGTTGAGGAGCGCCGGCACGCGGCCGCCCTTGTAGCCGGCGGGGAGAAGGGTCCACGAGTCGATGGTCCGGCCCCCGTGCTCGAACGGCGTGTGCCGCACCTCGCCCAGCGCGCGGTCTCGGAGCCACGGGTTGGGGTCGAACAGCACCCGTTCGCCGGAGCCGTCGGCGTTCGCGACCCGCAGCGTCACGGGGTCGTCGAACGAGCTGCTGAGAAAGGCGATGCGGCCGGCGGCAACGCTGAACGTCAGGATCACGCGGTCGCCGCCGACGACGGTCTCGGGCTTGCCGCCGGCGGCCTCGGTGCGCGCGATCTGGATCCGGCCGGCGTCCGACAAGGTCGTGAAGAGCGCCGCGCTGTCCGCCGTCCATTGCATGTCCGGGGCCTCGCGCGGCGGCGACATATCGGCGAGGATGGTCGCCCACACCGACCGGTCGAGCCCAGCCGTCCGGTCCTCGTCGCCGATGAACAGGTGGTGGTTGCGCGCGAACAGCGAGCCTGGTCCGCGCCCGACCGCGACGTACGCGAGCGTGCCTTCCGGCGCGATGGCGAACGTCGTGACCGTCGCGCCGCCTGGGGTCAGCCGCCTTTGCCTACCGGTGTCCGGGTCGATCGCCCAGACGTCGACCGCCTCAGACCGCCACCAGTCGTCATCGCGATTGGAGAGGAACGCGATGTGGCCTTCCGGCGTCCACCGCGGCCGACCGGCTGGCCACGGCCCCTGCGTGAGCTGGCGAAGCTCGGTATTCTCGCCGTCACTCCTCGCGACCCACAGCTGCGGCTCCTCGTCGTCGAGCTGGCCCTGCCCGTCGAGCCGGTAGCGGAACCTGCGCACGAGGTGGCGGACGCGCTCCTGGTACCGCTTGCGCGTCTCCTCCTCGTCCTTCGCCGCGGGAAGGTCCGGGTCGGCGGGCCATTCCGGCCGGCCGAGGAGCGCGAACCTCGAGCCGTCCGGCGACCAGTCGAAGTCGACGACGCCCCGCGGGAGGCGCGCCACGCGTGCCGCCTCGCCGCCGTCGACGTTGAGCGCGTAGAGGTCGTTGCGCCATTCGCGGTCGCGATTGCTGAGGAATGCGAGCCGCCTGCCGTCAGGCGAGAACCGCGGCCTTTGATCGCGCCCCGAGCCGCGAGTGATCGCCCGTGGCTCGGTCGATCCGTCGGTCGCGGCGACCCAGATCGCGCTGCGCGCCTGGTTGGCCTCGCGGTCCGAGCTGACGACGGTGAACGCCGCGAGCCGCCCGTCGGGCGACAGTTGGGCGTCGACGAGCATCCGGATCGCGAGGATGTCTTCCGGCTCGAACGGCTCCCCCACCGACGAAGAAGCTATCACGGGCGTGGCCTACAGTTGGTCTCGCGTGCTCCGGGAGACCATCGAACAGAACCTCCGGCTCTTCGAGCGCCGCGACACCTCGCTCGCGCAGGCGCCGGCCGCGGTGGCGATCACGGTCGTGATGAGCGGCGGCGAGCCCGCAGTCCCGATCTTCCAGCGCCCGCAAAGCATGTCCCGTCATGCCGGCCAGATGGCGCTGCCCGGCGGCCGGGTCCATGGGGGGGAGGACGCGGAGGCGTGCGCGCTCCGGGAGCTGGAAGAAGAGCTCGGCCTGACGCTCCCCCGCGAAGCCGTGCTTGGCAGACTCGACGACTTCGACACGCGCTCCGGGTTCACCATCACGCCGGTCGTGGTGTGGAGCGGCGCCGACGCCGCCCGACTGCGGCCGTCGGCGGCGGAGGTCGCCAGGCTGTTCCTCGTCTCCGCCGCGGTCCTCCGCCGCGCCGTCGCGGCGGCATCGAAGGTGCCGCCGGACGAGTTCTCCCTGCGCTTTCCCGAGGTCGAGGTCTTCGCGCCGACCGCCGCCATGCTCTACCAGTTCAGCGAGGTGGCGCTGGACGGCCGGCCGTGCCGCGTCGTGGACTTCTTCCAGCCGGCGTGGACGCATCGATGAGGGTGAGCTTCCGCCCGTGAGGCCCGTTCCATAGCGTCGCGCGTCCTCTATCTATGCCTTCGGTTTGACGCCCGGCAACCCCGTTTGCTACCTTGGCGCAGCCTTTCCCGCGCCCCCGGCGCGAGGGAGAGCAACGGCCTGGGGGTAGGCGTTGCGAAGCTATCGCTACGCGAGCCATGCGGCGGTGCTCTTGATCGCGACCGCCGTCTCTGGCTACACGGCGCTCGACCAGCGGTTCGCACCGCCCTCGCGGCCGGGCGCCGTGAACGCCCAGGCGGCCGCCGACGGCGCCCAGTTCGGCGACGTCGCGGTGGGCCGGGACAGCACGATCATCAAGCCGCTCGCGCTTCCGGCGGCGGGCCTGCCGAACCGTGCCGCGATCCGCTACGTCGTCGCCGACGGCGACACGCTCGACACGATCGCGAAGGCCTTCGCCATCCCGATGCGGGACATAACCTGGTCGAATCCCGGCCTGAAGCTGCCGCTCAAGGCGGGCCAGAAGCTCGAGATACCACCGCTTCCCGGTGTGGTCGTCCTCGTCAAGCCCGGTGACACCGCCGACAGCCTCGCGTCCGAATACGGCGCCGACCCGACGATCGTGCTCGGTTTCAACGGCATTCGTGCCTCGCAGCTCAAGCCCGGCATGGCGCTGGTCATCCCCGTCGACCCGGAGACCGGCCCGCACCTCCGCAACGGCCTCCCGGCCGACCCGATCCGGCCGGGCGTGCTTGTCTGCCCGATCCTGGGCGCCCCGGTCATCCAGAGGTTCGGGCCGACGAACTTCGCGCTCGAGCCGGCCTACGCCGGCTACGCGCACTTCCACTCCGGGGTGGACATCCTCGCCGAGTACGGGACGCCGATCAACGCGGCCGCCGGTGGTCGCGTGACGGCGGCGGGTGAGGTCGGCTACTTCGGCATCCGGGTCGAGGTCAGGGACAGCTACGGCCTCGTCGAGATCTACGCGCACATGTCGGACATCTCCGTCGCGGTCGGCCAGGAGGTCCAGCAGGGCCAGCTCGTCGGGCATGTCGGCAGCACCGGCATGTCGATCGGCGCCCACCTGCACCTGCAGCTCGAGATCGGCGGCCTGCCGACAGACCCCGGCCCGCTGGCCGGCTGCGGCTGACCCACCCTCGCCCGAGTCGGTAGCGGCCGGCAAAACGCCGCGGCCTGGCGTTGGCGACAATGGCGGTGTGATCCGCAACCTCGTCGGCGCGGAGTGGAAGCAGCCGGCGGCCGGCGCCTCGTCGCTGCCCATCTTCAATCCCGCTACGGGGGAGGAGATCGAGCGCGTGCCGCTGTCCGGCGCGGCCGAGGTCGACGCCGCCGTCCGCGCCGCGGCGGGAGCGTTTCCAGCGTGGTCGCGCACACCGGTGATGGAGCGCGTGCGCCTGATGTTCGCGTTCAAGGCACTGCTCGAGAAGAGCTTCGAAGAGCTGGCCGCGATCACGACGCGCCACCACGGCAAGACGCTCGAAGAGTCGCGCGGCGAGGTGAGGCGCGGCATCGAGGTCGTCGACTTCGCCTGTGGCGCGCCCACGTTGCTCCAGGGGCGCACGCTGCGCGACGTCTCCAGCGGAGTCGACCAGGACCTCTACCGCTATCCGATAGGCGTCTGCGCCGGGATACCGCCTTTCAACTTCCCGGTGATGATCCCGCTGTGGATGTTCCCGCTCGCCGTGGTCGCGGGCAACACCTTCGTCCTCAAGCCGTCGGAGCGGACGCCTCTCGGCGGCCAGCGCCTCGCCGAGATCTTCCGCGAGGCAGGATTTCCGGACGGCGTCCTGAACGTCGTCCATGGCGCGCGCGAGGCGGTCGACGCCTTGCTCGAGCACCCGGGCGTCGCGGCGATCTCGTTCGTCGGGTCGGCGCCGGTGGCGAAGCACGTGTACCAGACCGCGGCCGCGCACGGAAAGCGGGTGCAGGCGCTCGGCGGGGCGAAAAACCACATCGTCGTGATGCCAGACGCGGATCCGGCGATCGCCGTACCCGCGATCCTGAACTCGGCGTTCGGCAACGCGGGCGAGCGGTGCCTCGCGGGCTCGGTTGCCGTTGCGGTCGGGCGAGCGGCGGATACGCTGCTCGACCCGCTCAAGGACGCCGCCCAGAAGCTCGTCGTCGGTCCCGGCGATGAGCCGGGGGTGCAGGTCGGCCCCCTCATCCGCGCCGACCACCGGGACAAGGTCGCGGGCTACGTCGACAAAGGCGTCGCCGAGGGCGCGCAGCTCGTGGTCGACGGCCGCGGCGAGATGAAGCGTCGCGGGTTCTTCCTGGGCCCGACGATCCTCGACCGCGTCACCGCCGATATGGCCGTCGGGCACGAGGAGATCTTCGGTCCGGTGCTGTCGGTCGCCCGGGCGAAAACGCTCGACGAGGCCATCGCGCAGGCGAACAAGATGGCGCTGGGCAACATGGCGACGATCTTCACCGAGTCGGGGCGAGCGGCACGCGAGTTCCGGGACCGCGTCGAAGCCGGGATGACGGGGATCAACGTCCCGATCGCCCAGCCGTTCGCGTTCTTCCCGTTCAGCGGCTGGAAAGGGTCGTTCTTCGGCGACCTGCACGTGCACGGCACCGACGGCGTCGAGTTCTTCACGAAGAAGAAGGTCGTCGTCACGCGCTGGTGAGGCTCGCGCCGCACGCCGGGAGTCGCTTTACGCCGCTTTAACACTAGGATCGATGGCCGTCGTGGCGAGGCGATCGCGTCGAGGCTCTGGAATCGACGTCAACCCGACGCGCGTGCGCGAAGCCCGCGAGGCGGCAGGCCTGAGCCTGGGGCAGCTTGCACGCGGCGACGTCTCCCGCACCTTCATCCATTTTGTCGAGCAGGGCCGTTCCCGCCCGTCGCGCGAGGTCCTCGAGATGATCGCCCAGAGGACCGGGCGGCCGGTGAGCTGGTTCACCGCCGGCATCACGCAGACGGCCGAGCCGGCGCAGGATATCGCCACCCAGCTCGGCGCCCTCGCGACCAGGGTGCGCCGGCTGGGCGCCGGCGCCGGCCTGACGCGCCCCGAGCAGGAGGCGGCCAAGATGCTCGAGGCAACCCTCAGGCAGGGGGCGGCGCTGTGCCGCGCGATCGACGCGCGTCTCGCGTCCGAGGGCTCGCGCCGCAGCTGACTCGAGTCGCGTGAGCGACGCAGCGTAGGGTAGTGGGGGATGGCGCGGACGCTCGACGCGGTGCTGGCGTGCCCGGCGTCGCCGACGGGGCAGTTCCTGTCGGGCCGGCGGTCAATCACGACGCCGGCGCGGCGGCGGCCGGGCAACGGCCAGGTGCTGACGATCCGCGGGGCGCGGGAGAACAACCTCA
>CBJLKR010000113.1:0-7614 GCA_966423695.1 uncultured bacterium
CTCGTAATCGGCGCCGAGGTGCTGCCGCGGATGCTCGACTGCAGCGACCGTGGAACCGCGGTCATCTTCGGCGACGGCGCCGGCGCGGCGGTCGGCAAGTCCGCGCCCAAGGGCGCCGGCTTTCTCAGCTGGTGCCTCGGCTCGGACGGCCGCGGCTACGCCCAGGTCACGTGCGGCAACATCGAAAAGGGCGCGTACGCAGCGAAGGACCCGACGCCGTACATCGAAATGGTCGGGCCCGACGTCTTCAAGTTCGCGGTCGACATCTTCATCCGCCAGGCGACCGAGGTCTGCAATGCCGCGGGCGTCGACCTCGACGAGATCGACCTGTGGGTCCCGCACCAGGCGAACTACCGCATCATCGACGCCGCCGCGCGGCGGATCGGCCTGCCCATCGAGCGCGTTGCGGTCAACATCGACGAGTACGGCAACACCTCGAGCGCCTCGATCCCGCTGGCGCTGGAGGAGGCCGTTCGGAAGGGTCGCGTCAAGTCTGGCGACCATGTTCTTCTCGCGGGTTTCGGGTCAGGGTTGACGTGGGGCGCGACGCTCCTGAAGTGGGCCTAGCCGGATGACCTGGTGACCCTGTGATCGAGATCTCCGGACCGATCGCCTTGCTCTTTCCCGGCCAGGGGGTGCAGAAGCCCGGCATGGGCAAGCACCTCTACGACCGCTACCCGGCGGCGCGCCGGGTGTTCGAGCGCGCCGAAGAGGTGCTCGATATGCCTGTGCGCAATCTCTGCTTCGAGGGTCCGGTGGAGGAGCTCAACCGCACCGACGTGATCCAGCCCTGCGTCATGACCGTCTGCTGGGCGGCGTACGAGGTGTGGCGCGAGAGCTACGGGCTCGAGAACGTGAGCGTCACCGCCGGGCACAGCCTGGGCGAGATCGCCTCGCTGGCCGCCGCGGGCGCGATTCCGTGGGAGACGGCGCTGCTGCTCGTCAAGGAGCGCGGGCGGGTGATGGCCGACGCGGCGGGCGAGCACGTCGGCATGATCGCGATCGTCGGTCTCGACGAGAGCGCGGTGGAGCGGATCCGCGTCCAGGCCGCCGAGCATGGCAGGCTGTGGGTCGCCAACCGCAACGCGGACGTGCAGTTCGTGCTGAGCGGCGAGATGCCGGCGGTGCAGGAGGCCGAGCGCCTCGCGATCGCCGCGGGCGCGCGGCGCGCTTTGATCCTCACCATCCCGCTGGCGGCTCACACGCCGCTGATGGAGGCGGCGGCGACGGCGTTCCGCAACGCGGTCGACAAGCTGCAGCTCAAGAAGCCGACGATCCCGGTCCTGGCCAACGCGTCGGGCGAGGCGCTTCGCACGGCGACGGCGCTGCGCGACGAGCTGCGCAGCCAGATGCTGCGCCAGGTTGACTGGGCCCGCACGATGGTCTCGATGCGGGCGATGAAGGTGCGGACCGTGGTCGAGCTCGGGCCGGGGCGCGTGCTCGCAAGCCTGGCGGCCAAGCACATCCCCGGCGTCGACACGTGGAACGCGGAGGAGCTTTTCGTCGACTTCGCCGGACCCGCCGCGACCTGACGTGGCCGTGGGAGATCTCGACGGCAAGACCGCGCTCGTGACCGGCGGCGGCAAGGGCATCGGCCGCGCCATCTGCCAGACCCTTGCCGGCATGGGCGCGCGCGTGGTGGTCAACTACCGCTCCGACAAGGCGGCCGCCGAGGAGACCGCCGGATCACTGGCGGGCGCGACGGCGCACCAGGCCGACGTCAGCGATCCCGCACAGGTCGAGGCCATGGTGAAGGCGATCGGCCGCGTCGACGTGCTCGTCAACAACGCCGGCGCGGTGCGCGACAAGCTGCTCATCCAGATGTCGCCCCCCGACTGGGAGGAGCTCATCCGCACCGATCTCCTCAGCGCTTTCGCGACCACGAAGGCCGCGATCATGAGCGGCATGATGCGCGCGCGCTGGGGGCGCATCGTGAACATCTCGTCGATCGTCGGGCTGACGGGCAACGCGGGGCAGTCGAACTACGCCGCCGCCAAGGCTGGGCTCATCGGCTTCACGAAGTCGATCGCGCGTGAGTACGGCTCGCGCAACATCACGTGCAACGCGATCGCGCCGGGGTACGTGCGCACGGAGCTGACGACCGGCTCGCTCACCGACGAGATGGTCGCGGAGCTGGTGAAGATGACCCCGATCAAGCGCGAGGGGACGGCCGAGGACGTCGCCGCCGCCGTCGGGTTCCTGTGCTCGGAGCGTGCGGGCTTCATCACCGGTCAGGTCCTCGCGGTGGACGGAGGCCTGAGTCTCTGAGATGGCGATCCTCGAGCGTCACCGCGACGAGGTCGCGATCCAGGGCGGAGAGCTGCCCAAGATCCTCCTTCCAACGAACTGCCCCGGCTGCGGCATAGGCCTCGAGGCGGAGGAGCTGCGGGTGCACAACTACGTCTGCACCAACTGCGGCCACCACTTCCGCCTTGGCGCCGACGTGTGGGTCCCGCTGCTGGCGGACGCCGGCTCGTGGCTGGAACGCTGGAGCGACGTCCGCTCGCACGACCTCCTCAACTGGACCGTGCCGAAGCGTTACGAGGAGGTCGTCGAGACGCTTCTCGAGGAGGGCCTGAACGAGGCCGTGCGCACCGGCACCTGCACCCTCGCCGGCCAGCCGATGTGGCTCGCCACGTTCGACTTCGGCTTCGTGGGCGGCACGCTGTCGATCGTCGCCGGGGAGCGGCTGGCGCGCGGCATGGAGCAGGCGGCGTTGTCGGGCACGCCGTACGTGCTGGTGTCGGCGTCCGGCGGCGCGCGCATGCAGGAAGGCGTGCTGGCGCTCATGCAGCTGGCCAAGGTCAACGCGGCCGTCGGCCGGCTGCACACCGCCGGCGTGCCGTTCTTCAGCGTCCTCACCGACCCGACGTTCGGCGGCACCGCGGCGTCGCTGGCGCTGCTGGGCGACATCAACATCGCCGAGCCCGGCGCGTCGATCGGGTTCACAGGCCCCCGCGTCATCAAGCAGGCGACGTACGCCGACCTCCCGCCCGGGTTCCAGAGCGCCGAGTTCCAGCTCGCGCACGGGCAGGTCGACATGGTCTTGCCGCGTACCGAGCTGCGGCCGATGCTCGCTCACCTGCTGGAGATGTACACGCGATGAGCGTCTGGGAGATCGTCGAGCTCGCGCGCCACCCGCAGAGGCCGTACTCGCTCGACTACATCCGCCGCCTCGCGCCCGACTTCATTGAGCTGCACGGCGACCGCCTCTCGGCCGACGACCCCGCGCTCGTCGGCGGGGTCGGCACGTGGCGCGGGCGCACGACCGTGTTCCTGGGCCACCAGAAGGGCCGGAGCGTCAAGGAGCGCGTGGCGCGGAACTGGGGCATGATGCATCCCGAGGGCTACCGCAAGGCGCTGCGGCTCGCGCACCACGCGGCGAAGTTCGGTTTCCCGATCGTGTCCCTGATCGACACCCCCGGCGCGTATCCGGGCGCGGGCGCTGAGGAGCGCGGCATCGCCGCCGCGATCGCGCACGCGATCATGGAGTGGTTCCGCATCCCCGTCCCGATCGTCGCGGCAGTGATCGGGGAGGGCGGGAGCGGCGGCGCGCTGGGCATGGGCGTCGCCGACCGCGTGATCATGCTGGAGAACTCGATCTACTCGGTTGCCTCGCCGGAGGCGGCGGCGTCGATCGTGTGGCGCGACAACACGCGCAAGGTCGAGGCTGCCGAGCAGCTGCAGCTCACGTCGCGCGAGATCCTCGCGATGGGCGTCGTCGAAGAGGTCGTGCCCGAGCCGCCGGGGAGCGCCAGCGCCGACTACGACGCCGCCGCCCGGGCGCTCGATGATGCGCTCGACCGGCACATGAGGCCGCTGCTCGATATGTCGTCGAGCGAGCTGCAGCAGCACCGCTACGACCGTTTCCGCTACATCGACTCTCTGATCCACGCCGAGCCCCACTTCGGCCCGAAAATTGACTAGCGCCCGTTGAGGGTCGTCGCTCAAAGAGTCGTTTCGGGCGCGGTCGGCTGGGACGGCGGGAATGCAACCATCGGGCGCGGTCTCGTGTTGTTGGTGGGTGCGGGTGGCGACGACGACGAGGCGACGGTGCAGCGGCTGGCGGACAAGATCGTCGACCTGCGCGTGTTCGCCGACGAGGCCGGACGCATGAACCTGAGCCTGGTCGACGTGAGAGGTTCGGCCCTGATCGTGTCCCAGTTCACGCTGTTCGCCGATATGAGCCGCGGTCGCCGTCCGAGCCTGCTGAAGGCCGGCGACCCCGCACGCGCCGAGCAGCTGTACGAGCGTTTCGTCCAGCGCTTTCGCGAACGCGGAATAGAGACGAAGACCGGCAGCTTTGGAGCAGTGATGCGAGTGAGCATCGAGAACGACGGGCCCGTGACCCTCGTCCTTTCCACCGACGACTGGCCCACGCGTGTCTAATTCTGATCCCCGCAAGATCAGAGCCTTCGGCGTGATCTCGCGGGGGCCCCTATGAGGAGGCGCGGGCTGCTGCCGTACGCCGCGTTTGCCGCGCTGGCGCTCATCTGGGGCGTCTCGTTCCTGGCCATCAAGCTCGCGGTGCAGGACATGAGCCCGACCGTGCTGCTCCTGTTTCGCACCACGTCGGGATTCGTCGCCCTCGCGGCGATCCTGCTCGTGTGGCGGCGCCGGCTGTTCGAGCCGGGCTGGCGCGGGAACCTCTTCTCTTTCGCCTTCATGGCGCTGACGAACGCGGTCATCCCCTGGATCTCGATCGCCTGGGGCGAGGAGCGAATTTCCAGCGGCCTCGCGAGCATCCTGAACTCGACCACGGTGCTGTGGACCGCGGTGCTGATCTACTGGGTCATGCCGAGCGAGCGGCCGACGTTCGTGAACTACATCGGAGTCGGCATCGGCTTCGCCGGCGTCGTGGTGCTGGTGCTGCCCGACATGGTCGCCCATGGCATCACCGGCGACGTGCTGGGGTCTCTCGCCGTCGTCCTCGCCTCGATCTCCTACTCCGTCAACGCGCTCTACCAGCGCCGTCGCATGCGTCACGTCAGCGTGTTCCAGGTCTCTCTCGGCCAGCTGGCCGCGGGCACGCTGCTGGCGTTGCCGATCGCCGCGACGTCGCTGCCGCACCTTCGCGTGCAGGCCCTGTCGCTCGGCGCCGTGCTCGCGCTTGGCGCCATCGGCACAGGCGTCGCGTATCTCCTGTACTACTACGTGATGAACAGTCTCGGCGCCGTGCGGGCGGCCGGCGTCACGTTCCTCGTCCCGGTGACCGCCGTGTTCTGGGGAGTCGTTCTGCTGCACGAGACGCTCAGCGCGACCATCGTCGTGGGCATGATCGTGATCATGGCCGGCATCGTGCTCACGAACCTCCGCCGGACGAATCGCGCGGTGCCGCAGGCGGAGGGCGACGCCGCGGCGGCGTGAGCATCTTCCTGCACGAGCACGCCGAGCAGGTCGACCAGGCCGCGGCCCGCATCCGCGGCCACGTCCGGCGCACGCCGACGCTGACGACCGACGTCGACGCCGTGCTGCGCCTCAAGCCCGAGTGCTTCCAGGTGACGGGCTCGTTCAAGCCGCGCGGCGCGTTCAACGCGGTGCTGTCGATCGTCGCCCGAGGCGAGAGGCCGGCGGGCGTCATCGCCGTGAGCTCCGGCAATCACGCCCAGGCCGTCGCGCTGGCGGCGTCGAGCGTCGGCATCCCCGCGCTGATCCTCATCCCCGAGGACGCCAACCCCGCGAAGGTGGCCGCGACGCGCGCCCTCGGCGCGGAGGTCATCCAGGAGGGAATCACGTTCGCCAACCGGGAGCAGCGGCTGCGCGAGGTCATGGCCGAGCGCGGCTACATGCTCGTCCACCCGTTCGACGACTGGGACGTGATCCACGGCCAGGGCACCGCCGCGCGCGAGCTGCTCCAGGACGCGCCCGACCTGGAGGTCATCGCGGCGCCGGTGGGCGGCGGCGGGCTGCTTGCCGGCACCGCCATCTCGGCCAAGCGGCACCGGGGGACGGTGAAGGTGATCGGGGTCGAGCCTGCGGCCGCCGATGACGCGTTCCGAACCTGGCGCACGGGTTCGATCCAGACCTTGCCTTCGTCGCCCACGACGCTCGCCGACGGTGTGCGCACGACCTCGGTCGGCAAGCGCAACTTCGAAGTGATGTTCGAGCACGGCCTG
The DNA here is from genome assembly GCA_966423695.1 of uncultured bacterium. Taxonomy (GTDB): domain Bacteria; phylum Chloroflexota; class Dormibacteria; order Dormibacterales; family Dormibacteraceae; genus 40CM-4-65-16. Next base: position 6,117 of record CBJLKR010000113.1, read on the forward strand.
GTCGACGAGATAGTGACGGTCAGCGAGGAGGAGATCGCGGCCGCCGTCGACATCGCGTGGGCGCGCCTCCACCTCGCGCTCGAGCCGACCGGGGCGTTGACGCTGGCCGCCTTCCTCGGAGGGAAGCTCCCGCGCGCCCACCGCCTCGGGTTGATCTTCAGCGGTGGCAACGCCAACATGCAGACCGTGGCTACGATTCTTGGGAAGTGATACCGGTCAAAGAAGTCATGACGCGGAACGTGATCACGTTCCGCGAGGACACGCCGGTCGAGGAGATCGCGAGCACGCTGACCTCCAAGCGAATCACCGGCGCGCCGGTCGTCGCCAGCGAGGGCCACGTCGTCGGCATCGTCTCCGAGACCGACGTCTTCTCCAAGCGCGGCAAGACGGCGCGCGACATCATGAGCCCGCGCGTCATCTCGGTCACAGAGGAGACGGGCATCGACGAGGCCGCCCGCCTGTTGATCGGCGAACGCATCCGCCGCGTGCCGGTGATCCGCGGCGGCAAGATGGTCGGCCTGCTGAGCCGCTCCGACGTCCTCGACTTCTTCGCCAAGACGCGGTGGACGTGCAGCGTGTGCGGCTGGTGGGAGCGCAGCCTCGAGCGGCCGGTTCGCTGCTTCTCCTGCTCGAGCACGGACCTTCACCTGGAGCGCGCTGATCCCGGGCACTGAAGATCCCCACGAAGTCGGAGGCTTCGCCGCGACATCGCGGGGACCCCAATCAAACAGCGCCTCCGTCCGGCAGTCGCTGAAGGCGCAGAGCTTCACCGAGTCGGTCATCCGCGAGATGACCCGCCTGAACCTGGCGCTTCACGGGCCCGAGCGCGCGGTCAACTTCGCGCAGGGCTTTCCCGATTTCGACCCCGATCCCCGGATCCTCGACGCCGCCGCACGCGCGCTGCGCGACGGTCACAACCAGTACGCGACGACGTGGGGCGCCCCCGCGCTACGGCAAGCGATCGCCCGCAAGCAATCGGCCGGCTGGGGCCGCGAAGTGGACCCGGAGACCGAGGTCACCGTGTCGTGCGGGGCGACCGAGGCGATGATCGCGGCCATGCTCGCGGCCGTCGACCCCGGCGACGAGGTCGTCGTCTTCGAGCCGTTCTACGAGAACTACGGGCCCGACTGCGTGCTGAGCGGCGCGGTGCCGCGCTACGTGGCGCTGCGCGCGCCGGACTGGTCTTTCGACGCCGACGAGCTCAGCGCGGCCTTCACCGCGAAGACGCGGGCGATCGTCGTGAACACGCCGCACAACCCCACCGGCAAAGTGTTCTCGCGCGGAGAGCTCGAGCTGATCGCGCGGCTTTGCATCGAGCACGGCGCGATCGCGATCACGGACGAGATCTACGAGCACCTCGTCTACCGCGGCCGCCACGTCAGCATGGCGACGCTCCCCGGGATGGAGGAGCGCACGATCACGATCAGCGGGGCGAGCAAGACGTACTCGGTCACGGGCTGGCGCATCGGCTGGCTCATCGCGCCGGCCGCCCTCACCG
>CBJLKR010000114.1:0-7609 GCA_966423695.1 uncultured bacterium
CCTGCGCGCCGGAGCGCGCGTACAGGCGCTGGGAGGCGCGACAGTGGAGGCGCCGCGTGCTGGTGAACCGCCTGGCTCTCACCCTGACCGGGTCGTCGGTGCTCGCGAGACGGGCGGTGCGCCGCCTGCAGCGGCGGCCCGCGACGCTGAACCGCTTGCTCGCCGTCAACGACGGAACGCAAAGCCTGTGGTCGCTGTCGCCGCGCGACTGGGCGGCCCTGGCGGGGATCTGAGTGGGCGCGGCGATCCTATCCGTCGCGACGGCGGTGCCGGAGCACCGGCTCGAAGCGCGTGCCGCGCTCGAGTCCCTGCGGGCGTTCTTTCCGCAGCTCCAGAGGCTCGTGGCGGACGACGCCGAGCTGGGCACGCGCTACACGTGCGAGCCTGTCGAGGACCTGCTGGCGCCGCGAGGGCTCGACGACCTCGGCCGGAGGTACCTGCGCCATGCCAAGGGCCTTGCCGTGGCAAGTGCCCGCGAGGCACTGGCCCGGGCCGGGGTTGGCGGCGGCGACATCGACCTCGTCATCACCGTCTCCTGCACGGGCTATCTCGTGCCGTCCCTCGACGTGTATTTCGCCGAGGACCTCGGGCTGCGTCCGGACGTCATCCGCCTTCCGCTCACGGAGCTCGGTTGCTCGGCGGGCGCGGCCGGCATCGCGGCGGCGCAGCGTCACCTGGTGGGACATCGTCGGGACAAGGTCCTCGTCGTCGCCGTCGAGGTGCCGTCCCTCAGCTTCCAGCGCTCGGACTCATCGCTCGACAACCTGACCGCATGCCTCGTGTTCGGCGACGGCGCGGGCGCCGCCGTGCTGACGGGTGACGGAGGGCATGCCGCGCCCCTGGAGGTCGTGCGGACCGCGACGCACCTCATTCCGCGCACGGCGCACCTCCTCGGGTTCGACCTGCGCGACGGTGGGTTCCACGTCGTCCTCGACCGGCGCCTCACCCGCGTGCTGCGCGAGGAGCTGGCTCCGGTCGTCAGCGAGTTCATGAGCTCCGCGCCCGACTTCTACGTCCTGCACGCCGCCGGGCCGCGCATCTTCGGGGCGGTCGAGCAGTCGCTCGGGCTCGCCCCCGGCGCCCTCGACGTATCGCGTCGAGTGTTCGCCGAGGTCGGCAACACGTCGTCCGCCGCGATCTTCTTCGCGCTGGAAAAGCTCCTGTGCGGCGCGGAACCATGCGGGCGGGGACTCGGCCTTGCGCTCGGGCCGGGCGTGACGGTCGAGATGATGGAGCTCGCGCGCCCCCAGGTCACCTCGCCGGCGCGTGCTCTGCGGTTGCCTGAGTCGGTGAACCGGGAGGGGTTTCCGGCCCGAGCGCGGCGGTGACGTCGGCGACCACGTAGCCCTTCTTCGGGAGCGTGCGCCTCACGGCCTTAAGCGCCTTGGTGCCGGCGTCGGACGCGGACTTGGCCTCGATGTCTCCAACGGTGACGCGCATCTTGACAGTGCCCTCGACCGGCTCGACGCGCATTCCGCGGCCGGCGAGGTCGGCGAGGATCTTGGGGTCACCCTGCACGCCTGGCTCGGGCTCGAGCGTCATCGACGCCACGTAGCGGCCAGGCCGCCCCGCGCCTTTGGACTCCGCGGTGCCGCGCTGCCCCAGCGGCTTGAAGCGGCGATCCTCCGCGGCGGCGAGGAGGGCGTCGAGGTCGCGGGTGGTGCGCGGTCCGGTGAAGCGCGAGGTGAGCGAGTAGAGCACCGGCACCAGCACGAGCGTCAGCAGCGTGCTCGTGAACAGGCCGCCGATGACGACGATCGCGAGCGGCGCGCTGATGAACGCGCCGCCGACGCCCCCGCCGCCTCCGGTGACGGCGAGCGGAGCGAGCGCGAGCATGGTCGCGAACGCGGTCATCAGGATCGGCCGGAGCCGGTGCCGGCCGCCCTCGATGAGCGCGTCGTGCAGTGGGAGCCCGCGGTCCCGGTACTGCTCGACGAGGTCCAGCAGAACGATCGCGTTGGTGACGACGATGCCTGTGAGCATGAGGATGCCGATCAACCCGGGAAGCGAAAGCGACGTGTTGGTGACGACCAGGGCGACGATCGCGCCGGTGGCCGCGAAAGGAATCGACACCAGCAGCACCAGCGGCTTGAGGAGGGAGCGGAAGGTCGCGACCATGATGAGGTAGACGAGCGCGATCGCCGCGAGCAGCGCGACGACGAACTGCGTGAGCACGGTCGACAGCTGCGCGAACACGCCGCCCGTCGACACCGTCGCGCCGGCGGGCAGCTGCACCTTCTTCAACGCGCGATCGACGTCCGCCTGCACCGCGCTGGTGTTGTTGCCGGTGATCGTGCCGGTGATGGTGGCGTCGCGGTCTCCGCCGACGCGGTTCACGGCCTGCGGCCCGTCGACCTCCAGAATCGTCGCGAGCGTGGAGAGCGGCACCACGCCGGCGGGGGTGGGAATCGGCACGCGCGCCAGCGACGCCGCGGTGTCGGCTGTGCCAGGCGGCAGCTGCACCCTCACGCTGACCGGGCCTTGCGGCAGCAGCGCCTGCGTGGCGACGATGCCGTTCACGTACTGGGCGACGATCAGCGCGAGCTGCTGCACGGTGAGGCCCGAGGCGGACAGCTTGTCGGTGGGCACCAGCTGGTACTGCGGCTTGGACGCGACCAGGTTCGACTTCAAGCCGGTGACGCCCGAGACGTTCGCCAGGGCGGCGAGCACCTGGTCGTTGGCGGTCTGCAGCACGGCGGGGTCGCTCGCGCGCACGTCGACCTGCATCTGGCTCGAGCTCGCGTTGGAGCTGTTGCGTGCCTGTCCGACCTCCACCTTCGCCGGGCCCGAATAGCCGGCGGTCGCGCGCTTCACCCCGCTCAGCGCGGTGTCGTACTGGCCGTTGGCCACGAGGACGAGGATTTGCGCCTGGGTCGGGTCGGCCGGCACGGTCCCCGGCGGCGCGAACGGATCACTGATCCCGCCGACCGTCGCCTGGAAGGCGGTGACGCCCGGCACGCCGCGAATGAGACTCTCGACCTTCTGCGTCTCGGCGTCGGTCTCGGTGAGCGTCGAGTTCTCGGGCATCGTGATCGCGAGCGGGAACTCGGGGCTGGACGACTGGTCGAGCAGGTTGATGCGCAGCAGGGGAATCAAAGCCATCGACCCGAAGAACATCAGGGCTGCGACGCCGAGTGCGATGAGGCGGTGTCCGGTCGCCCACCGGATGACCGGCACGTAGACGCGCTGGATCCAGTTGTACTGGAGCCGCCGGTCGACACCCTCGTTCCCGATCGCCGGCAGCAGGCGCGCCGCGAGCAGCGGCACCACCGTCACCGCGACGACGAGCGACGCGAGAAGCGCCACCACGACGGTCAGCGCGAACGGTCGGAAGAAGTCGCCCGCGATGCCGGTCAGGAACGCGATGGGGAGGAAGACGGCGACCGTCGTCAGCGTCGAGGACGCGACCGCGGTCGTGATCTCTCGCGCGCCGGTGAACGCCGCCACCAGCGGCCGCTCGCCCTCGCTGACGTGGCGGCTGATGTTCTCGAGGACGACGATCGAGTCGTCGACCACGCGCCCGATCGCGACCATCATGCCGCCCAGGGTGAGGATGTTCAGCGTGATGCCCTGCCACCACAGGACGATGAGGGCGACCAGGAGCGACAGCGGGATGGAGACGGCGGCGACGAGGGTCGCTCGCCCGCTGCGCAGGAAGGCGAAGATGACCAGGATCGCGAAGGCCGCGCCCAGCAGCCCCTCGCGGAGGATATCGCCGATCGCCTGCGTGATCGGCGTCGCCTGATCGGAGATCGACTCGACGTGGATGCCATGACCGATCGCCGACTCGATGCCGGGCAGCGCGGCCTTGACCTCGTTGGCGACCGTGACCGTATTCGCGCTCGGGGCCTTGGTGACCTGGAGCCCGATCGTCGGCCTGCCGTCCGTGCGCGTGATCGTGTCCGCCGGCACGGAGACCAGCTGCACGGAGCCTAGGTCGCCCACCGTCAGGGGAGTCGGTGACTGCTTGCCCGCCGGGACGACGACCACCCGCTTGATCTGGTCCAGGCTCGTCAGCGAGCCGGTCACCTGTAGGGGGATGGTCGCGCTTCCGTTCTTCAGCGATCCGACCGCCTGCACGACCGTCGCCTGCTGCAGCGCCGCCGCGACCTGCGCCGGCGCCACGCCGTGGGCCACCAGCTTCAGCGGATCGAGGGTCACGTCGACCTCCTCGGTCGGTGCCCCGGTGACGACCACGGAGGAGACGCCGGCCAGCCCCTTGAGCTTGGGCAGCGCGTCGGCGCGCAGATGGCTCGCCAGGTCGCCCAGCGATTCGTCGGCCGATACGGCGTACTCGAGGATCGGGATGGTGTTGGTCGAGAACGTCTGCACGGTCGATGCCGGGACCTGGGCCGGCAGGAACGGTCGCGCCCGCGACAGCGCGGTGTTCACGTCCTGCTGGGCCACCTTGAGGTCGGTCCCATCCTTGAAGAAGACCGCGATCAGCGACGCGCCCTGGGTCGACGTCGACTGCACGGTGTCCGCGCCGGGCACGCCCTCGAGGGCGTTGACGACAGGCACGGTGACCTGGGTGTCGACGATCTCCGGGGAGGCGCCAGGGTCGGGTGTGATGACGATGACCGCCGGCAGCGAGATGTCGGGGAGGAGGTCTTGCTGGACCTGGGTGGCGGCGAAAAAACCGGCCCCAAAGACGACGACGACGGCGAGCAGGACGACGACGCCGAGGTGAAGGGACAGCCGGGTCACGATCGACACGGCGCCTCACTCTAGGGGAGCATCTGCCGCTCCGTGTCCGCTTACTTCACTTACTCGACATAGCCTTCACACTTTTTTCCACAGCCGTTGTACCGTTTGCGGGGCCCGCTCGAGCCACCCCACCTGGGGGTGGCCACATGGGCGACCAAAGGAACAACCAAGGGGCCCAATCGTGAGAAGCGCACCGAGGATCTCCGTCGACCCAAGGCGCAAGCTCGGCCGCCACGGCGGAGCGCGCAAGCTGCTCGCCGACGCCGAGATCGTCCCGGCGCCCCGCGGCGCCTGGCACGACCTCGTCTCGGCCCTCCAGCGGCACACGGTGCACAACGAGCTGGCCCAGCTTCCGGACCATGACCGGCACATCCTTTCCCTCGCCTACGTGCACGGTCATTCGAACCGCGAGATCGCGACGATCCTCAACGTCTCGGTGCGAACCGTCAGCCGGCGGCTGACCGCCGCTCTGGCCCGGCTCGAGGAGTCCGCGCGCCGGGCCGGCGCGTGGGTCTCGATCCTCGGTCTCGCCGTGGTCGCCTGGTCGGATCGGCTGGCGGCCGGTCCACGGGAGACGCGCCTTCCGGCCACAGCCGCCATCGTCGTCGGCACCGTCACGGTCGTCACCGCCGGGTTGGTCGCGGCCACACCAGACACGTTCGGCCTGCCGGCGCTCGTGGCCCCGGTCCAGGCGGCGCCGGCGCCCGCGGCCCTGCTGCCGCTCTCGCGCCTGAGAGTGGCTCCGATGGCGGTGCTGAGCCCGAGCGAGCAGCCCGTCGCCGAGGGGACATCGGCAGCGGCGGCTGTCGCGGAGCATGCAACGGTTGCCGCCGGTACGCGGGTGTGCCACGGCAACCCGACCAGCGCGCCGCCGGCGGCTCCGGTCGGCCACCGCGCCGGGACGCCCCCGCCTCGGCCGGTCACCCATCCCGGACCCGGAGGCTGCGGCCGCTAGCACGCCCGTATTGGGCCCGAAGGGTGTCCGGCTCGTAGCCTAGGAACCAGCCAGACAGGGCTCTCGCCGGCGGCCTCGGCGTCTGAGGAAACTCTAAGAATTCGATGAGGTTCCTCAAACCTCCGGTGGCGAAGCTTGACGGCACAGATGGAATTCCCGGCGTGGCGGAGGTGAGTCGATTCAGATGTCGGAGATGAACGCGCCCGAGAACGAGGGGAGCCTGCTCCCCCCGGCAGAACCCGTCGCTGCACCCCCCGCGTGGGCGCCGCCGCCTCCGTCCGCGCCCGCGCCCGTCGACTCGGTATGGAACCGCATCGCCGCCTTCGTCGTGCTCATCGCCGTCGTCGCGGCGGCCGCGGGCGCGGGCATCGGCTGGAGCCTTGCGCGGGCGGTCAACAGCTCGCGCCAGGTGGCGCAGTCGACGTCGCAGCCGGAATCTCCCATCAGGCGGGTCAGCCCGGGAACGTCGGGCAGCAACAACGGGTCGACGTCGGTCGACTCGATCGCGGCCAAGGTCATCCCGTCGATCGTCAACATCAACACGACGTTGGGCAACGGGCAGGCCGCCGGCACGGGCATGCTGATCACCTCGACCGGTGAGATCCTGACCAACAACCACGTCGTCAGCGGCTCGACCAGCATCAACGTCACCGTGCAGGGCCAGTCGCAGAGCTACACCGCGCATGTCGTCGGCGTGAACGTCTCGCAGGACGTCGCCGTCATCCAGGTCGACCAGAACGTCTCGGGTCTCCCCACGGTGACCTTCGCCGACTCCTCGTCGGTGCAGGTCGGGGACACGGTCGTCGCCATCGGCAATGCGCTGGGTCAGGGCGGCGTGCCACCCGCGAACGGCGGTCACGTCACGGCGCTCAACCAGACGATCACGGCGAGCGAGGGCCAGGCCAACGCGGAGACGCTCAGCGGGATGATCGAGAGCGACGCCACCATCTACGAGGGCGACTCCGGTGGCGCGCTGGTCAACTCCGCTGGCCAGGTCATCGGAATGATCACCGCCGGCCAGGCGCAGGGGTTCCGCTCCGCGGCGTCCGACGTCGGCTACGCGGTGTCGTCGAACACGGCCGTGCAGCAGGCGAACCGGATCCGCGCCCACGAGGAGGCATCGGACCTGACCTACGGCCAGGTCGGCTACCTCGGCGTGCAGGTCCGCGACGCGCCGGCCGGCGGCGCGCTCATCGTCGGCGTGCCGCCCGACTCGCCGGCCGCGAGCGCCGGCATCGGCGCCGGCTCGGTGGTCACCAGCCTCGGCGGCACCTCGGTGGCGTCGGCGAGCGAGCTGGGGACCGCGATCAGGTCGCACAGGCCCGGCGACAGCGTGTCGGTTTCGTGGACCACGCAGGGCGGCACCAAGCACACGGCGAAGGTCACGCTTGGAGGCGTCAACCCCTAACGGAGCGGGCCGCCGCCTGCGGCCTGTATCCTTGTCGGGTTGTGCGAATAGTCGTCAAGGACCCAGAGGAGTTCGAGCAGGCGCTGCGCGAATTTCGGCGCAAGGTCCAGGAACAGGGACTCGTGCGCGAGATGCGACGGCGTTCGCACTACGTGCCGCCCGCCGAGGCTCGGAAGATCAAGAGCCTCCGCGCTCGCCGCCGCCGCACCAGGTAGGTTCTTCCGCCCGGTATAATTTCCGGCGTTCGGTGACTATGGCGGAGGGGAAACACCCGTTCCCTTTCCGAACACGGAAGTTAAGCCCTCCAGCGCCGATGGTACTGCCGGGGTAACCCGGCGGGAGAGTAGGTCGTTGCCGAGCACTTTTCGATTTGAGCCCCGTGGTTCTCGCCACGGGGCTCGAACTTTTCAGCGGATGGAATCCAGGAACTCGAGCACACGCTGCTTGAGCAGCTGCGCCTCCTCCTCGACGAAGTCGGGCAGGCTGTTGTCCGCAAACAGATGCTTGTCACCGGGGTAGAGAAACAGCTCTCCCTTCGC
>CBJLKR010000115.1:0-7601 GCA_966423695.1 uncultured bacterium
GAGGTTGCGGTCGACCTCGCGCACGCCCTGGAAGGCGTTGAAGAAGACGACGAAGAACACGAGGATCGCGGCAGTCGCGATCTTGGCCTTGATGTCGAGGCCCAGCGAGATGGCGAACAGCGCGCCCACCACCACGCGCGGGATCGCGTTCGCCGCCTTGATGTAGGGGCCCATCACGTCGGCCAGCAGCCGGCTGCGCCCCAGCGCCACCCCAAAGATCACGCCGAGGATCGAGCCGACGATGAACCCGCCGACCGTCTCCTGCATGGTGACCAGGATTTGCTCCCAGATCGGGCCGAGGTCCGTACCCTGGGTGATCCAGGTCCACAGCTTCTGCCAGATATCGGAGGGCTGCGACCAGAAGAACTTGTCGACGACACACAGGTGTCCCGCGGTGTTGCAGTCGCTGACCTGCGCGCCCAGCTGCCAGCCGCCGAGGATGACCACCGCGACGAGGACACGAAGCCCCTGCACCTGCAGGCGCCTGACTCGATGCTCGCGCCGCCTCTTCGCGACCAGGTCGACGCCGGCCCCCGTCTGGGCCTTATCGCGGCCCCTGCTTTCGATGCTCAAAGCCAACCTACGCAGCGCCGCGCTTCTGGCGTTCATAGCTCACCAGCACCTCGTCCTTGAGGTCCTTCCAGATCTCCTCGTAGATCTCGATGAAGCGCGGGTTGAAGCGGATCTCGGCGACGTTGCGAGGCCGGGGGAGGTCGACCTTGTAGTTGCTCTTGACGGTGCCCGGGCCGGCGGTGATCACGAAGACACGATCGCTGAGGGAGATCGCCTCCTCGAGGTCATGGGTGACGAACACCACGGATGCCGAGCTCGCCGCCCACAGTGTGAGCAGCTCGTTCTCCATCAGGGAGCGGGTCTGCACGTCGAGGGCGCTGAACGGCTCGTCCATGAGCAGGATCTGCGGTCCGTTGATCAGGCTCTGTGCCAGCGCGACGCGCTTTCTCATCCCTCCGGACAGCTGGTAGGGATAGCGGTCCTCGAACCCGGCGAGCCCGACGCGCGCGATCCACTCTCGCGCCCTGTCCCTGGCGCCGCGCGCGGACACGCCGTGGTAGCGAGGGCCCGCGGCCACGTTCTCCAGCACGGTCTTCCAGGGAAAGACGGCGTCTGCCTGGAACATGTACCCGATGCCCTCGGCGATTCCCGTGACCGGCTTGCCGAAGACCTGCACCTCGCCTTCGCTGGCCGGCTCGAGGCCGGAGATCAGGGCGAGCGTCGTGGACTTGCCACACCCGGTAGGGCCGACCACGGCGCAGAACTCTCCCGCGCCGACGGTCATCGTCAGGTCGCGAAGCGCCGTGTAAACGCCTCCAGAGGGCGTGAGGAACCGCTTGGAGACGCCGCGCAGCTCGATCGCCGGTTGCATTCACATCCGACTCTGGATGGCCCCGCGCCGGTGCGCAATCGATGCGGTCGTTGTGGCCGTTTTGGTCGTTTTGGTCGCGAGATCAGCCGGGCGGCCACGTAATACGATCACGAGGAGCTCCGGTGAAGACAAGGGTTCCCCTCGCCTACCAGATCCTCCTGTTCCAGGTCGTGATCATCCTGCTGTCCGCGCTGCTGGGCGCCGCCGCGGCGGTCTGGCAGGCGAGCCGGGAGCTCGACCAGCAGTACGAGCAGCGCTCGCTCGCCATCGCGGAATCGGTCGCGGCGAACAGCGACATCCAGGAGGAGCTGCTCAACGGCGACCCGGGCGGCCTGATCCAGAAGAGCGCCGAACAGGTCCGCCAGTCGACCGGGGCGAGCTACGTCGTCGTGACCGACCGCACCGGGATCCGGTACTCGCATCCCAACCCGGCCCTGATCGGCCACCCGGTGGACGAGAACCCCGCCGCGGTTCTCGCTGGCCAGACCTGGGTCGGCGTGCAGCGCGGGACGCTAGGCGTGTCGGCGCGCGGCAAGGCGCCGATCTTCTACCAGGGCCGCGTCATCGGCATGGTCTCGGTCGGCTTCCTCGAGACAACCGTGTTCAACCAACTGGTCGCCGAGATGCCCGGCTTCGTCGCGACGGTGCTCCTCGCGTTGGGGCTCGGCGTGATCGGATCGATGCTGCTCGCCTCGAGGCTGAAGCGGCAAACCTTCGGCCTCGAGCCCTATGAGATCGCGGGACTCCTCGAAGAGCGAGAGGCGAGCATCCAGGGCATCCACGAGGGCGCCATTGCGACGGACCGTGACGGGATCATCACCCTCGTCAACGAGGAGGGCCGCCGGCTGCTCGGCCTGCCCCCGGACTGCGTCGGACGCAGGATCTCGCAAGTCCTGCCGCAGGGGCGCCTGCTGAGATTCCTGACCGGCGCGCTCAAGGACGAGGACGAGGTCCTGCTGGCCGGCGACCGCGTCCTGCTGGCGAGCCGGCGGGCGATCCGCGTGCGCGGGCGGGAGATCGGGCACGTCGCCACGCTGCGCGACTCGACCGAGGTCACGGCCCTCGCGCGGGGCCTTGGCGTCGACAGCCTGACCGACGCGCTGCGCGCTCAGGCCCACGAGTTCGCCAATCGCCTTCACACGATCGCCGGGCTGGTGCAGCTGGGACGCGGAGAGGACGCGATGAAGCTGATCGCCCAGACCTCTGGCCTGCACCAGGAGCTGACCGAGTCGCTGCTGGAGCGCGTCGGCGACCCCGTGCTCGGCGCGCTGCTGCTCGCCAAGGCCGCTGTCGCCTCCGAGAGAGGCATCGAGCTCCGCGTGAGCGACGACACGATGATGACGCGCAGCTCGCTCGACAGCGAGGACCTGATCACCCTGCTCGGCAACCTCATCGACAACGCGCTCGATGCCGCCGCGTCCTCGGAGGGAGACCGCTGGGTCAGCGTCTCGGTCACCGACCAGGCCGACGGCCTGGTGATGAAGGTGCACGACTCCGGGCCGGGCATTCCCGCGGGCATCGACGGGCAGATCTTCCAGGAGGGCTTCACCACCAAGGGCGGCGCCGGCAAGAAACAACGCGGCTTCGGCCTTGCCCTGGTCCGCCAGGTCGCGCGGAGAAACGGCGGCGACGTCACGGTGGCCAACGAAGGTGGCGCGCTCTTCACCCTGCACGTGCCCGCGAAGGTGGCGGCACGCACATGATCCGCACCCTGGTCGTCGACGACGACTACCGCGTCGCCGATCTGCACTGCGCGTACGTTGAGCGCGTGCCCGGCTTCGAGGTGGCGGGCACAGCGCACACGGGCGCCGCAGCGCTGCTGTCCGTCGACCAGCTCCGGCCAGACCTCGTGCTGCTCGACATCTACCTGCCCGATATATCGGGCCTCGAGGTGCTGCAGCGGCTCCGCGACGACGACCACCATCCGGTCGACGTGGTCGCGATCACGGCGGCTCGCGAGGTCGAGAGCCTGCGCGCCGCGATGCGCGGCGGCGTCGTCCACTACCTGGTGAAGCCCTTCCTCTTCCCGACCTTTGATGAGACGCTCCTCTCGTATGCCGCCGCGCACGAACGCATGACACGGATCGGCACCGCTGAGCAGGGCGACGTCGACCGCATCTTCGGCGCGCTGCGATCCAACCGCAATGAATCGCTGCCCAAGGGCCTGTCCGACTCGACGCTCGACCTGATCATCCAGGTCCTCGGCAAGTCGCAGTCGGGGCTGCCCGCGGCGGCCGTGGCCGAGGCGGCCGGCGTCAGCCGGGTGACGGCGCGGCGTTACCTGGACCACCTGTGCCAGCTGGGCCGCGCTGAGCTCGCGATGCGCTACGGTGGGCCCGGCCGCCCCGAGCACAGGTATCAGCTCGTGTCCGTGCCGGGCGCCCGGTAGGCACGGTCCGCGCCTTGGCCCGACGCACGAGCCCGCGCCCCTTCGGGGCCATCGCCGCCCTGGCGGGAGCGCTTGTGACCTTTGCATGCGGATCCACCGCGCCCGTGGGTCTGCCCGCCGACGCCCAGCTGTACGGCGGCACCATCCAGGTGGCTCCTCCGCCGGGCCACTCCACGCTGCCCCTCGCCAAGATCGACGAGATCAAGCAGGTGGCCGGAGTCAAGACCGCATTCCCGACGTACCGGTTCGACGCGAAGACGGGACAGATCCAGCGCGCCGGCGTCGCGTCGACCGAGTCCATCGTCGCCACCGACCCGACCGAAGCGGCATGGAGCGGGCTGAAGACCGACTACGCGCAGGGCCACGCGATCGACGCCGACTCGATGAGCGAGGTGGTGCTCGGCTCGGCGATCGCGAGCGAGCTCAGCAAGAAGATCGGCGACACGGTGCAGCTTCCCCTCCAGCCCACCCGGGGACCGACGCACACGTTCAAGGTGGTCGGCATCCTGGATGCGACCCACTCCGCGCCCGACCGCTCCGCCTACGTCAACATCACGGACGGCCAGATGCTGCTGAAGGACGTATGGACGACGGATCCCGCCGGCGCAGACGTGACGACCGTCGCCACGGCCATCGACGTCTACGCCCGGCCCGGCGCGTCCGTGTCAGACCTCGACCAGATCGCGAGCCAGATCAACAAGCAGGTGGCGGGCGTCGACGCGATCAAGCCCAGCCAGCTGCTCGACAGCCTGAAGAGTTGAGGCTCTCCAGCGCGCTCGCGAGCGACGCGGCCGCGGGCCAGGGAGTGCTCGAGCCCATCCTCCGCGGCGTTCGACCGGGCGCGGTCGTGGCCGCGCCGGCGAGCACGGTTCGCATCACGATCAACGACAACATCGACGTGCGCCGCGCCCTTCAGAAGGGCGGCCTGGAAGGCACGATCCTGGTCATCTCCGGCGGCTCTAGATCGCGCTCCGCCTGCATGGGGGGCATCCTCGCGCGCGCCATGAAGGATGCCGGCGTCGTGGCGGTTGTCACTGACGCGCCCGTACGCGACTCGAGCGAGATCGCCGAGCTCGGCCTGCCCGTCTGGTCCCGAGGCATGAGCCCTCTGAAGCCGACGAAGGTCGGTGGCGGCGAGGTGGGCGTCGAGGTCGAGCTGGCCGGAGTCAAGGTGCGCCCGGGGGACTGGGTGATCGCGGACGACGACGGCATCGTGGTCTGGCCGGCCGAACGTCTCGAGGAGCTGCGCGCGAACGTCGCCCAGATCCTGATCGCCGAAGCGGCAGGAGCGAAGTCCTGACGCCGGCCGGTGATGTTGTCGCCGCGGGCGGGTCTAGACTTGCTTCAACCCGACAGGCTGGCGTTTCCTCCCGTGAACCTGCCGATCTCTTGGCCGAGAAGGATGCAAGGAGTCGCCATGGACGCCAACCGCCGGCCGACAGCGCTGCTCATCGACGACGAGTCCGCCTCCAGCGGCGTTCAGAAAGCCCGCCTTGAAAAGCGCGGGTACACGGTTTTCGTGACGGCCGACAAGTCCAATGCGCTTGCGCAGGCGCGCCGCATGTCGCCGAACGCTATCTTCGTGCACCTTGGGGCATCCGAGGGCGGCAGCCTCCCCTTGCTCCAGGCTCTTCGTTCGGACGACGTCTGCCGGCACATCCCGGTCGTGGTCATCCCGAGCGCCGGAAGCGAGCGGAGCGCCGGCGCCAAGCTCAAGACCGTCCCCCGCGACGCCTGGTAGCCCACACCGGCGCGGGCTGCGAGCGGCCCTGTTGCTGAGATTGTTACGGCGTCGGGGCCAAGCTGCAGCTAATGAACCCGGGCAAAGAATCGTGCTGACAAGGGACGCGGTCGACCGCATGGTCATGATGAGCATGGACCTCGATCGCTATGAGGCCCAGCTGATCCCAGACCTGCAGCAGCAGGTGCTCGATCTCTTCCGCGCCCTGCGGGGGCTGGTGGCGGCGGCCGACGACCTGAGCCCAGCGAATCGCAAGGAGGCCCTGGCCAACGCGCGCCGCGTCCTCGCCCACGTTGGCTCGTCAGGCTCCGGCACCTCAAGCGCGAAGCCACCGATCCGCGAGTGACGACGGGCGTTTGTTACTGAATCTTTTACGGCCGCCACAGTAACTTAGAAGGTCTATGGCTGCCACCGCGACCGCCGGCCTCCGTCCGGCCGCACGAAGCCCGCAGCCCTACGCCGAGCTCAAACGCCGTGTCGAGGCCGCCGGCCTGCTCGAGAAACGGCCCGGCTATTACGCGCTCATGCTGGTGACCAACACGCTCGCCTTCGTCACCACCCTGTGGCTCTTCACCGTCGCGCACAACATCTGGGCCACCATCGGGCTCGCCGTCCTGCTCGGGCTCGTCTCGGGCCAGCTCGGCTTCCAGCTCCACGATTCCGGTCACCGCCAGATGTTCGCGAGCCGGCGCGTCAACCCCCTGATCGGGATCGTGACCGGCGACGGGCTCCTGGGCATGAGCCATGGATGGTGGGTCGACAAGCACAACCGGCACCACGGCAACCCGAACCACCAGGACCTCGACCCCGACATCGACGTCGGCGTGATCGCGTATTCCGAGGAGCAGGCCAAGGCCAAGACCGGTCTCGCCCGCTGGATCGTGCGCCACCAGGCCGGCCTGTTCTTTCCGCTCCTCTTCGGCCTCGCCTGGACGATGCACATCGCGAGCGTGCGGTTCCTCATGCGCACCACCGAGCGGCTGCGCTGGGTGGAGGTGGTCACACTGTGCGTGCACGCGCTGGCCTTCCCGGCGCTGATGGTGTTGATGGTCGGACCCTGGCGCGCGCTGATGGTGCTCGTCATCCAGAAGTGCGTCGGAGGCTTTTACCTCGCCTCCGTCTTCGCTCCCAACCACAAGGGGATGCCTCAGATCGAGAAGGGGCAGGAGCTCGACTTCCTGCGCTCGCAGGTCCTTACGTCGCGCAACGTCCGGTCGCATCCCCTGACGGACCTGCTGTACGGCTCCCTCAATTACCAGATCGAGCACCACCTGTTTCCGACGATGCCGCGCTGCAACATCCGCCGGGCGCACAAGATCGTGCGCGAGTACTGCGCCGAGCTCGGCGTCCCGTATCACGAGACGTCGATCTATCGCTCCTACTGCGAGATCCTGAGCTTCCTCCACGAGGTCAGCGCTCCCCTGCGACAGGCGGTGGCCTGAGCCCTTCGGGCGCAGCCTCGTACACTGGACCAGCCGGCGCCGACGCCGGCCCTCACCGCAGGCTCCGATTTCTCGAACCAAGCCGGCTAGATGAGTTGGCATTCAGTTCGAGAGATAAGGAGATGCAGATGCCTACTGGCACCATCAAGAAGCTCGTTTCCGATCGCGGTTTCGGCTTCATAACCGACGACGACGGGAAGGAGTTCTTCTTCCACAAGAGCGGCACCGAGGGCGACTTCGACACCCTGCAGGGTGGAGAGAAGGTCGCTTTCGAGATCGAGGCGAGCCCGAAGGGCCCGCGCGCGCGGAGCGTCCGGGCGCTCTAACCCAGACCCAGGCCTGAGCCTCGAGCTTGCTCGAGGCTCGGCCCCTTCCCGACCCCGCCGCCTGGGGCGCAGGGATCGATTCGCCTCCCCGTTAGCCCCTTCGGAGAAGTGCGCCCGCTCGCCCCGTCCCATCCCGCCCACGCCCATCCTCAGCACGCCCAACTCCGCCCGATCGTCGAGCTTCGGGCGGTCACCCACGCCTACGGCCCCCGCAAGGCCGTCGACGACGTGGACTTCGCGCTTCACCCCGGCGAGCTGACCTTCCTCGTCGGCCCCAGCGGCGCCGGCAAGAACAACCTGCTCCGGCTCATCAACCGTG
>CBJLKR010000116.1:0-7445 GCA_966423695.1 uncultured bacterium
GGTTCGAGCCCCCGACAGATTGCGCCTCGTACAGCACCCCAGACGAGGTGCCGAAGAACCAATCGCCGCCGTTGTCCGAAGACGGCGCGGTTGTGATCGGAGAGGGGGCGGTGAAGGTCGACGTGATGTTCAGACCGCCATCGAGCACGTACAGCGTCGAACCTGCCGTGACGCCCAGCGCGCCGAAGCTCGTCCACGCGGGCGCGTCGCCCGGGGAGGCCGGCAGCTGCTGGGTCGCGGTCATTCCCATCGTGAACTTCGAGCCGATCTGGACGATCGCCACCTGGCCGTTGGTGAACGCGATCGCAATCTGAGAGGTCGGTCGGAGGAGCGCGGCTCCCGCCGCAACTCCCGGGAGCGCCAGCGACCCCGCGAACTTGAAGTCCGGCTGGCCGCCCAGGGAGAAGGTGTAGTGCACGAGGTATCCCCCGGAGCCGGACGCGACGACGGCGAAGACGTGATCGACGGTCTTGCCACCGCTCGAGCCATTGAAAACGAACGGCCCGGCAACGACCGCGCCGGCACCGTTGACGTCGCTCGCTATCGATTGCTGGTCGAGCATCGCGCAGCCTTGGCTCTGTCCCGCCGAGATGGCCGAGTAGGCTGAGAGGTTGCCGGCCGAGTCGCCAAAGTAAGCGACGCCGGCGATACCGATCCCGGCTGCCGGCTGTACCGCGACGGTTGAGGTGGCGGCCATGATGCAGATCGGCGAAGGTTTGGCGGCCCCGGTCGCGCCGAGGAGGGCGACGCAGTATTTAGGGCAGCCCGCCGCCGTCCCGCCGGCGATGTTCGTCGCCGGCACCACGTAGGTCACGCCGTCGGGTGGCGCGCTCACGTCGCTCATCACGAGAGGCGTCCCGACGATCTCGCCACCGGTGGCATACGTCCACGCGGGCACCGTCGACCCGGTGCCAAACGCGAACAGATTCCCGTCCGAGTCGCCGCTGAGGTACAGGTCGATGCCGGCGCTGGGGACCCTGGCGTGAACGCCGTCGTGCATAAACGGCGCGCCGCCCGCAATCGGGGTGAGCGCCTGCGGGGAAGCGGAATCGATCACCGGATAGCAGCTCGCGTCGGCGACCGTCGCCGTCCGGCCGTTGGCCGGCCAGCTGACCGAACCCGGGCATCCGCTGAACAGCGGAGTCGTCCCGGTGTCCTGAAGCTGCGCGATCGCGAGCTCGACGCCGGAGTCCACGGTCGCTTCGTCGGTCACCCGCCCGACCAGGGTGGTCGACAGCAGGAAGTTCGTCGAGAGCTCGGTGAGCAGGGCGCCGGCCATGACGGCGAGGAAGGCGACGATGATCAGCACGCCACTCAGCACGCTGCCGCGCTGCGAGCGTCGACCGTCACGAAGGATGTCGAGGATGTAGCTCATCCGAGTTGGGGGTGGAACTGGAGCGTCTGGGTTTCGCTGTAGCCCTGTTCTGTGACCGTCAGGGTCACCGTCACGGTCTGGTGCTGCCCGGCGCCCTGGACGTACCAGGAGAACGCTGTCACCTCGGTGGCCGCGTGCACTGGGGCGTTGCCGCCGACGATGCGGTCGAGAGTGCTCGTGCCGTCCCAGACGTAGGCGACCCGGTTGTTGAACGTGACAACCGGATTTGTCGTGTTCGCGGCGCGGGTACCGAGCAGGACCAGCGGCTGCGTCGTGCACGGGGTTGCCGCCGAGGTCCCACACCCGGCCGGAAGCGTTGGCGGGCTGCTCTGCGCGAAATCGTCGTCGGCGGTGAACTCAAAGGAGCGGACCTGTGCGCTCGCCTCGACGCGGCCGGACGCAGTGGTCCAGGCGCGCCAGCTCGTCAGCACGACCGACGTGAGCGCGGTCATGACGATGACGCTGATCGAGAGCGCAACCAACATCTCGACGAGCGTGAAGCCGTCCTGGCGGCGCGCCGCCTCGAGCAGGGAGCGCCTCACCTGTTGACCTTGATCAAGGAGACCGACGGTCCTGACTGCGACAGATCCGGCCAAGCCACCACGGTGACCGTCCACTGCTGGCTGCCGTTCGGCCCGGCGCCCAACGCGACGTCGGCGCGGAGCGTGTAGGTGGTGTCAGGGCACGAGCCCTGAAAGGCCGACGCTGGCGCCGGAGCGCTCGACTGCGCTTCGGTGGCGAAGCAGTCCGAGTAACTCTGCGCCGCGGGGTTGAAGGTGCTGCCGCTGATGGTCGCCATCTCGTACTGGATCACCGTCGTCGAGGCGGTGTTGCGTTTTGCGATCGTCGCCTGCAGCAACCCGCTGCTGAACGCGCCGACGATCAGGGCGACGGCGAAGCCGATGATCGCGACGCTGACCAAAAGCTCGACGAGGGTCGTCCCAGACTGCCACTCGCGCCGGGTCTTGGGCAGCCGCATCAGTGCACGGCTTGGAGAAGGCCGTACATCGGAAGGATGACCGAGACCGCGACAAACCCGACCGCGGCGCCGACGGCGACCACGAGGGCGGGTTCCATCAGCGCGATCATGTTCCGGACCTTGTAGTCCATTTCCTCGCTCAGAAAATCGGCGATCTGCTCGAGGCTCGCGTCGAGCGTGCCGGTCTCCTCGCCGACGCGGATCATGCGGATGACCATCGGGGCAAAGAGACCAGTGGCGGCGAGCGGCTCCGAGAACCCGTCGCCGGTCATCATGCGTCTCTTCACCGCTTCGAGGCCGCGCTTGTAGCGGACGTTGCCTGCGGACGCGATGGCGACGTCGAACGTCTGGCTGATCGGGATTCCGGCCCGGAGCATGGTCGCCAGGGTGCGCGTGAACCTCTCGACGATCGAGTAGGTGACGATTCCCCCGAGGACGGGCAGCCGGATCACGGTGTAGTCCCAGAAGATCCGCCCTGCCCGGCTGTACATGAACAGCAGGATCCCGACGGTTACAGCGAACACGGAGCCTACGATCTGGAAACGCCACGTTTGCGCGAAGGTGCCGATCGCGAGCAGGATCAGCGTCGGCAGCGGTAGTCCGTGCTTGAACTCCTTGAAGATCGCGACGAAGTTCGGGAGCACGAAGGCGACCAGCACCGTACAGACTGCGACGGCGAGGACGAGGATGACGGCGGGATAGATCATCGCGCTGCGTAGCTTCTTGATCGCGGAGTCCTGGCGTTGGAGGTACGCGGCGACCTGGTTCAGGACGTGGTCCAGCGTGCCGCTGTACTCCGCGGCCTTCACCATGTCGACGTACAGCTGGTTGAACACGCTGGGGTGGTGCTGGATCGCCGTCGAGAACGATTCGCCGGCGTCGAGGTCTTCGCCGATGTCCTCGAGCGCTACGCGGAAAGCGCCCGAAGACGAAGCGTCCTGCAGCAGGCGGATCGCGTCCGTGATCGGAACGCCGACGCGAAGGAACGTCGAGAGTTGTCTCGAGAACTGGACGATGTCCTGCGTCCGGACGCGGAAGAAGGTAGGCAGCTGCCGGTAAAGCCAGCGCCAGCCACTCTTCGCCGGCCGGATCGACACCACCCGGTACCCGCGATCCAGGAGACGGCGATGCACCGTGGCCGCCGTCGACCCGGCGGCCACCCTCTCCTCGAGAGCGCCTGCCGGCGAATACGCGCGGTACGCGAACTTGTTGGCCAAGGCCGATCCGCCTTAGAGGATGTACACGCTGCGGAGGACTTCAGAGACGGTCGTCACGCCCGCGACGATCTTCGACCAGGCGTCGGCGCGCAGCGGGAGCATGCCGCTGCCGACAGCCGCCGCCAGGATCTCCCTGTGGCTCGCCCGGCCGATGACGAGGCGCTTGATCTCGTCGGTCATGGTCAGGACCTCGAACACGCCGATACGGTCGTAGTAGCCGGTCATGTTGCAGCGCCCGCAGCCCTGCCCGTGGTAAAGCGAGGCGGGAGGCGCCACGCCCAGTGAGGCCGCGAATTCGATCTCCTCCTCGTTCGCCTCCGTCGCCACCTTGCAGCCGTCGCAGGTCTTCCGCACAAGTCGCTGCGCGACGACGGCGATGACCGAGGAGGCGATCAGGAAGCCTTCGATGCCCATGTCCGTGAACCGAAGCAGCGCGCCCACGGCGTCGGTGGCGTGCAGCGATGAGAGCACGAGGTGACCCGTGAGCGCGGACTGAACTGCGATCTCCGCCGTCTCCCGATCGCGGATCTCACCGACGAGGATGATGTCCGGGTCCTGCCGCAGGATCGCGCGCAGGCCGTTCGCGAAGCTGATGTCGGCCAGCTTGTTGATCTGGCTCTGATTGATGTTCTCGAACATGTACTCGACGGGGTCCTCGATCGTCATGATGTTGCGGACCTGGCGGTCGAGCTCGTGAATCGAGGCGTACAGGGTCGTCGTCTTGCCGCTGCCCGTAGGCCCCGAGACGAGCATCATCCCGTACGGCGAGTGCAACAGCCGATGGTACTCGGCGTAGGCGTTGCGGGAGAAGCCGAGCTGGCGGAGCGTGATCAGCGATCGGCCACGATCGAGCAGCCTCATGACGATCTTCTCGCCCCAGATCGTCTCCATCGTCGCGACTCGCACGTCCAGCTCACGACCGTCGACGTTGAGGCTGATCTGGCCGTCCTGGGCGCGACGCCGCTCGACGATGTTCATCCCGGCCATGATCTTGACCCGAGAAGCGAGAGCGGCCCCAGTCGCATTGGGCAGGTGCGCCATGTCCTGGAGCACGCCGTCGATCCGGAACCGGACGCGTAGGAAATCCTTCTGCGGTTCGATGTGAACATCGGACGCCCTGTCGCGCAAGCCCTGCGTGATCAGCAGGTTGACGATCTCGACAGCCGGCGAGCTCGACGTGATGTTGGCGAGCTCGAGCGTGACGACACGGTTGAATCCCAGGTTCGGGCGTGACTCCTGCAAAGACCGCGCCGCTTCGTGCAGTCGCGGCCGCATGCTGTGAACCTTGCTCAAATGAGCCTGGATGTCCGACGGGCTCGCCAGGAAGGGCGCGACGGGCATCCCCGTGATGAGCCTGATGTCGTTGACCACCGCGATGTCGCTTGGGTCTGCCATGGCGACTTCAAGTACCCCGTCTTCCTCACGGAAAGGAAGAACGACGTGCCGCCTGGCAAAAGCCTCGGGGACTTTGTGAGACACGTCTGCGTCGATCTCACCGTGCTTGAGGTCGGCGACCTCGACCTCGAGGTGACGGCTGAGTATTTCGGTGAGGCGATCCTCCTCGATCGCGCCCTGGCTGACGAGGACGGTCCCGAGCGGCGCCTGCGTGACCCGCTGCGCGGCAAGCGCACGCGCGAGCTGCTCCTCCGTGATCACCGCGTGGGCGATCAGGATCTCGCCGAGCTTCGGTTCGGTCGCCTGAGGCTCGCGGGCAGCATCAGGTACTAGCACCGCCACGCCAAGATGTTGTCGATCCCCGGCAGCGTTGGTAATGGGTAATCTCTCGGCGGCAGGGTCGTTTGTCCCGGTCGGGTCGGGCGCCGATCCCAGAAGCATCCAGCCCTCCCTTGGCGCGGCGATGCTAGGCGGCCGGGGAATCGACCGCCGCCTCCACGTTCCTCGTCGTCCATGGCACACGAGGGAACAGGACGGCGGCAAACCAGCCCGACACCTCGAGCGGCCGTGAGGTCAGCGTCCGGCGCTCGACGAGCACGAAGATGAGCCAGGCGATCGCCACGATCACCGGCAGGAGGGCGATCAAGGCTGCGAACGCCGCGGTCGGGCCCAGACCGGCGTCGTGGCGCAGGACGTAGGCCAGCGCCTGGACCACCGGCTGGTGCACGAGGTAGAGGCTGTACGACATCACGCCCAGAGCCACGAGAGGGCGCCAGCTGAACAACCTGGGGGTCAGCCCCCGCTCATCCAGCACCGCGACGAGCAGCAAGGTGAACGCGGCGCCGAACGCGAGGTGACTGACCGGCAGCCGTTGCGCGGCGACGCCGACGGCCATCGCAGGTATCCACGCATAGAGCCAGGCCGCGGGGATCCGCTCGAGGGCGCCCCGGGTGTACACCTCGGCGGCGACCATGCCGAACACGAACTCCGCCCACCGCCCAGGCAGCAGGTTCGGCAAGACGACCGTCTCGAGCACGGGTGAGTGGATCAAGCCCCGCGCGCCGGCGAGCGCGAGGGCCGCGCGGTAGACGACGTTCACGGTGACCGCCGCGACCAGCGTCACGGGTAGACCGAAGCGGCGGGCGCCGACGATCAGCAGCGGGAGGGCCAGATAGAGCTGCCACTCGAGGCCGAGCGACCAGTACGCGCCGTTCAGGGCGTAGAAGGTGCTCGGGAACAGGGTGTGGATCACGGCGACATGGGCCACCAGTTGCAACGTCACATCGGTGGCCGACATCGTGCCAAACCCGAGCGCCCCGCCTCCCAGCAAATTCAGCCCCAGGGCGAATGCGAGGGAGCAGTAGTAGGCGGGCAGCAGGCGGCGGGCGCGGCGGACGAAGAAGGCTCCGGTCCTGAACCGCGACAGCCTGCCGCCGGCGAACGGAAGGTAGAGGCAGAAGCCGCTGATGACAAGGAACAGGCTCACACCGGTCGAGCCGCTGCGGGCGAAGAAGTCCAGGGGCGCGAAGGGCAGGTGCGCCCCGCTGAACACGCGGATGTGGAAGAGCACGACCCACAGCGCGGCTGAGGCGCGCAGGCCGTCGACACCCGCAAGCCGTCGACCGGGGCTCGGCGCCGCGGAAGCCGGGCTCGCGGTCGGCGAGAGGGCGCGCAGCGAGGATGTGTCCTTCACCGCCGCAGTCTATGGCCGGTACTGGCACCTCAAGAATGGGTGAGCCGCCCATGCCGTGAAGCGGGCGTCCCGGTTCTTCGGGAGCAACCGGGACGCCCGTCCCGCGGCGCGGCGCTCCGCCCATTCCCCCGGAAAGGGCGCGGCGGCTACGGTCTATGGGTGGTGGGGGTGGAGCCGGAATCGGATGGGGCCTGGAGGGCGGTCGCCCGCGCTTGGCGACTGCGCCGCGGCACGAGTCGGCGTCCTAAGGACGCGCTGGTGCTGCCACTCGAAGGCGGAGCGGGAGCGCTGGTCAGGCGTGGCGATGCCGCCAGGCTCGTCACGACCATCGCCAGAAATGCGCCACCTCCGTCCTCGCGCGTGATCCGGTGGCTCGAGCGAGTGCAGGCGCGGCGATCGGCCCTGCTGGTCGTGCCGGATCGCGCGACCGGGGTCGCGGTCGCGTTGCGCTGGAGGCTCGATCCGCAGCGTTTCCGCGTCGCCGACCGTCTTGAGCCGCCGTCGGGTCGGATCGAAGACGGCATGCACCAGGCGGCACCGTGGCATGCCAAGGGGTGAAGCCGGAACAGCCTGGCCCGCGTGCGCGCCCGGGGTTGCTTTTGCTGTTCGCTCCGGCCGGGCACGTCCATCGAGACGCCGTCTGCGCGACGCTAGCCTGGATCGCCGCCGCGGAAGGCCTTGCGTTCGAGTGCTACTACGAAGGCGCGGCCTCGGGGGTCCACTTCGGCGGCGGCCTGCCCTGGAATCACCATCCCGCCGATCTCCGGGGCGGAACGTTCAGCGGTG
>CBJLKR010000117.1:0-7364 GCA_966423695.1 uncultured bacterium
CGTGTGCCGGTCGGGCTGCTGACCGACGGCGTGCCGGCACGCCGTCTGATGGGCTTCCCGCCCGAGCCGCCCTACGGGCTCGACGTCGAGGCGCTGCCCGAACTCGCCGACCCGGGCGCGACGCTGCTGCGCCTGCTCGCCAGCCCGAACATCGCCAGCCGCCGCGGCATCTTCCGGCGCTACGACCACATGGTCGGCGACGGCACGGTGATCGCGCCCGGCGGCGACGCCGCGATGCTGCGCGTCAAGGGCACCCGCCTCGGCGTCGCGGTCACAACCGACGGCAACGGGCGCTACTGCCACCTCGATCCGCACCTCGGCGCGCAGCTGGCCGTCGCGGAGGCGGCCCGCAACATCGTCGCGACCGGGGCGCGGCCACTCGCCGTGACCGACTGCCTCAACTTCGCCAACCCCGACCGCCCGGAGGTGTTCTGGGAGCTCGAAGAGGCGATCGCCGGTCTGTCCAGCGCGTGCCGCGCGCTCGACGTGCCGGTCGTCAGCGGCAACGTGAGCCTGTACAACGATTCGAACGGAACATCCGCCATCTACCCGACCCCGGTCGTCGGCATGGTCGGCGTCATCGACGACTACGGCAAGCGCCTCCAGGCCGGTTTCCGTACGGAGGGCGACTTCGTCCTGCTCATCGGTTCGAGCCACAACGACCTCGGCGGCAGCGAGTACCTGAAGCTCGAGCACGGCCACGTCGCGGGCCGGCCGCCCACGCTCGATATGTCGCGCGAGAAGGCTGTGCACCGGCTGATCCTCAGCGCCGCCGGGAGCGGCTATCTGCACTCGGCGCACGACTGCGCCGACGGAGGGATGCTCGTCGCCCTGGCCGAGGCCTGCCTCCTGGGCGATATCGGCGTGCGCTGCCCCGGTATCCGTCCGGAGCCGCCGCTGCGGCTCGACGCCGCGTTCTTCGGCGAGTCGCCGAGCCGCTTCATCGTCAGCGTCCCTTCGCGCGCCATGCCCGAGATGCAGTCGCTCGCGCGCCGGCACAACGTCGAGCTCGCGCTGCTGGGTCTGGCGGGCGGCGATCATCTCGAGTTCGAGGGCCAGCTCAGGATCCGCCTCACCGACCTGCGCGTCGCCTGGGAATCGATGGTGTCTGCCTAGTGGTCAACTGACCATGTGCGGGGTCTTCGGAATCTGCGCGAACCACCAGGTCGACGTCGCCAACCTCACGTACTTCGGCCTGTTTGCCCTGCAGCATCGCGGCCAGGAGTCGGCCGGCATAGCCGTATCCGACGGCACCGGCGTGCGCGTCCACCGCGATATGGGATTGGTCGCGCAGGTTTTCAATCCGGCAACGATCGCGGACCTGGGCGAGGGCACGACCATCGCGCTCGGCCACACGCGCTACTCGACCACGGGCTCGAGCCGGGCTGAGAACGCGCACCCGCTCCCGTTCCATCACCCGAGCCTCGGTCCCGGCGCGATCGCGCACAACGGCAACCTGCTGAACGCCGAGGCCCTGCGCGCGCAGCTGGCCGATCAAGGTGTCACGTTCGAAACCGCGCTCGACACCGAGGTGATGGCGCGCCTCATCGAGAACACCCACGGCAAGACCTGGGAGGACGTGGTGAGGCGGACTTTCGCGCGGATCGTGGGCGCGTACTCGTGCGGCATCATCACGCCGAACCAGCTCATCGCCCTGCGCGACCCGTTCGGCTTCCGCCCGCTGTGCATCGGCTACATCCCTCTGCCCGGCAACCCGGCCCACGTCGTCGCATCGGAGAAGTGCGCGCTCGACACGGTGCACGCGACCTTCGTGCGCGAGGTCCAGCCGGGCGAGATGGTGGTCATGGACGAGCACGGCGTGCACAGCCTCGCGTTCCAGCAGTCGAGCAAGCACGCGATGTGCGTCTTCGAGTTCATCTATTTCGCGCGGCCCGACTCGATTCTCAAGAACTGCGAGCTCGAGGACGCGCGCATCCGCATGGGGCACGAGCTGGCCAAAGAGGCAGCCGTGGAAGCCGATATGGTCGTCGCGTTCCCGGACTCGGGCACGCCGGCGGCGATCGGCTACGCGGAGGCGTCCG
The DNA here is from genome assembly GCA_966423695.1 of uncultured bacterium. Lineage (GTDB taxonomy): Bacteria > Chloroflexota > Dormibacteria > Dormibacterales > Dormibacteraceae > 40CM-4-65-16. The sequence goes on from CBJLKR010000117.1 coordinate 2,043, forward strand.
GCATCCCGTTCCGCGAGGCGTTGATGAAGAGCCGCTACATCAACCGCACCTTCATCCAGCCGGACCAGTCGCTGCGCGAGTCCGGCGTGATGCTGAAACTCAACCCACTGCCCCGCTCGATCAAAGGCAAGCGGTTGATCGCGGTCGACGACTCCATCGTCCGGGGCACGACGTCGCGGCGCATCATCGAGCGCCTGCGTGCCGCGGGCGCCAAAGAGATCCACATGCGTATCTCGAGCCCGCCGATGCGGTTCCCGTGCTTCATGGGCGTGGACATCGGCTCCACCAAGGAGCTCATCGCCTCCGGGCGGTCGGTCGACGAGGTGCGCAGGCAGATCGGCGCCGACTCGCTGCACTACCTTTCCATCCCTGGGCTCATCCGCGCGATCGGGCGCGGGCACGCGGACGAGTTCTGCCGCGCATGCTTCGACGGCTCCTATCCGGTGCCGGTCCCCCAACAACTGGAGATGGACAAAATGCAGTTCGAAATCCCGACGCCGGCGCCTCTGCTGGCGAAAGTGTGAGCTCGGAAGGGCTTTCCTACGCCGCGGCGGGCGTCGACATCGAGGCGTACGAGCGCGCGCTCGAGCGCGTCAAGCCGCTGATCGCGGCCACCCACGGCCCCGAGGTCGCCGCCGGCGTCGGCCCGTTCGCCGGCCTTTACGCGCTTCCCGGCGGCGGTCACCTCGCGGCCAGCGCGGACGGTGTCGGGACCAAGATCAAGGTCGCGATCGCGGCCGGATCCCACCGCGGGATCGGCGTCGACATCGTGAACCACTGCGTCAACGACATCGCGTGCCTCGGCGCGCGGCCGCTGTTCTTCCTCGACTACTTCGCCACTGGCAAGCTCGATCCCGACGTCTTCGCGCAGGTGGTCGAAGGCATGAGCGCCGCCTGCCGCGACGCGGGCTGCGCGCTGCTCGGCGGCGAGACGGCCGAGATGCCGGGCGTGTACGCGCTGGGCGACTACGACCTGGCCGGCTTCGTCGTCGGGCTGGTCGAGCCGGGGATGGCGCGGCCGCCGGTGAAAGCCGGCGACGTCCTGGTCGGTCTTCGCTCGAACGGCCTGCACACCAACGGCTACTCGCTCGCACGCAAGGTGTTCGAGGGCTCGACCATTGCCGGCGAGCTGGCGCGGGAGCTGCTCGCGCCGCACACCTCTTACCTCGGCGATATGCGCCGCATGCCCTGGAATGCCGCCGCGCACATCACCGGCGGCGGCATCCCGGGCAACTTACCTCGAGCCCTGCCCGACGGACTGGGTGCGAGCCTGCGCCGAGGTGCGTGGGAGGTGCCGCCGATCTTCGACAAGATCCGGCGTCGGGGACGCGTCTCCGACGATGAGATGTGGGGAACGTTCAACATGGGTCTCGGCATGATCCTCGTGGTCGATCCGAAAGATGTCCCCGCGGGCGCGCCGGTCGTCGGCGATGTCGTCCGGCAGTCGGGCCCGGATCGGGTGACCTTCAGCTGACCACCCCACGAAATCTTCGATTTCGGGGGGACCCCGAATGAGACTCGGGGTCTGCGTCTCGGGCCAGGGCACGAACCTGCGCAATCTGGTCGCGCGCGGACTGGACATCGTCGCCGTGGCGACCAACCGCCCGTCGTGCGGCGGGGCCGCCTTCGCGCGCGAGCGCGGCATCCCGCTCGCGGAGCTGTCCCAGAGGTCGTTTGCTTCGCTCGAGGCGCGCGACGCCGCGATGCGCGACTTCTTCGTCGACCACGGCGTCGAGCTCGTGGTCGACGCGGGCTACGACCGCGTCCACACCGGGCCATTTCTGGATGCGTTCGCTGGTCGGATCGTCAACGTCCACCCCTCGCTGCTGCCGATGTTCGCCGGCGGCATGGACGCGATCGAGCAGGCGCTGGAGAGCGGCCTGAAGTTCACGGGCGCGACCGTGCACGTCGTGACCGCCGACGTCGACTGCGGCCCGATCCTGGTCCAGGACTCGGTCCCGATCCTCGAAGGCGATACCGTGGAGACCCTGCGCCAGCGGGTCCACGAGGTCGAGTACCGGATCCTGCCCGAAGGCATTCGGATGATGGAGGCACGACTTGCCGGCCGCACTGCTGTCGGTTAGCGACAAGACGGGCATCGCGGCGTTCGCGCGCGGCTTGCGCCGGCTGGGTTACGACCTGTTCGCCACCGGCAGCACGCTGAAGGTGATCCAGGACGCGGCCGTCGACGTGCGCCCGGTCAGCGACCTGACCGGGTTCCCGGAGATGATGGACGGCCGAATCAAGACGCTCCACCCCGGCGTGCACGCCGGCATCCTCGCGCGGCGCGACCGCTCCGAGCACATGTCCGCGCTGGCCGAGCACGGGCTGCGCGAGATCGACCTCGTGTGCGTGAACCTGTACCCGTTCGTCAGCACAGTGCTGAAGGCTGACGTGGGCTTCGAAGAGGCCGTCGAGCAAATCGACATCGGCGGCCCGGCGATGATCCGCGCGGCGGCCAAAAACCACGCCTCCGTGGTCGTGGTCGTCCGCCCCCAGCGCTACCAGGAGATCCTCGCGGCATTGAGCGAGGACGCGCTCGACGAGACGGCGCGGCGCAGGCTTGCCGCCGAGGCGTTTGCCCACACGTCCGCCTACGACGCGTGGATCGCCGCCTACCTCAGGCGTGCCGACGGCAACGGGTTCCCGGCCGAGATGTCGGTCGCCGGCCTGCTCGCCGAGCCGCTGAAGTACGGCGAGAACGAGCACCAGAAGGCGGCGTTCTACCGCCTCGGCCCGGAGCCCGGCGGTCTCGGCGGCGCAGAGCAGGTGCAGGGGGGCGCGCCCGGGTTCAACAACCTCCAGGACGCGTCCGCGGCGATCCAGCTGGTGATGGACTACGGCAAGCCTGCGGCCGCGATCGTCAAGCACATGAACCCTTGCGGCCTCGCCGTCGCGGACGACATCGCGACCGCCTACCTGAAGGCTTACGAATGCGACAAGGTGTCGGCGTTCGGCGGCATCGTCGCCGTCAACCGGCCTCTCGACCGGACCACCGCCGAGCACATCGTGCAGATCGTCACCCACGTCGTCGTCGCGCCCGAGGTGCTGGACGAGGCCAAGGACGTGCTCGCGCGGCGCAAGACCATGGTCGTGCTGGCGGCCCCGCCCGCCCGCGAGGGCCTGCTCGACTACGACGTCCGCTCGGTGCCCGGCGGGTTTCTCGTCCAGGAATGGGATCGCGCGCGCTTCGACCCCGCGTCCTGTCGAGTCGCGACCCGGCGCGACCCGTCCGAGGAGGAATGGACGCAGCTTGGCCTCGCGTGGACCGCGGTCAAGCACGTGAAGTCGAACGCCATCGTGCTGTTCCAGGATGGTGCGGCGGTCGGAGTGGGCGCCGGTCAGATGTCACGGGTCGAGGCGGTGCAGCTCGCGGTGGCACGCGCGGGCGAGCGCTCCCGCGGCGCGGTGATGGCTTCGGACGCGTTCTTTCCGTTCCCCGATGGGCTCGAGCTCGGGGCGCGCGCCGGCGTGACCGCCGTGATCCAGCCGGGCGGCTCGATGAAGGACGCCGAGGTCGTCGCGGCGGCCGACGCCGCCGGTATCGCGATGGTCATGACCGGGCGCCGGCACTTCAAGCACTGATGGCCGGCTCGTTTCCGGGCGAGCGACCGGAGCATCACATGAAGAAGACGCGCGTCATGGCGCCGCGCGTCACGTGCGGCACGTGTCGCAAGTTCGACGGGGCGGCGTGGTGCCGGCACTGGAACTTCCACACCACGGCCGAATCGCCGCCGTGCCGTTTCTACGCGAGCGAGAGATGACGCCGGCCGAAGCGCGCGCCAGTTTCCCGGTGTTCCGCGAGCGCGCGTACATGAACGCCGGCTCGGTGGGACCCCTGTCGGTGCGGACGGTGGAGGCCATGCGCGCGGTGGAGGACGAAGGCATGCGTCGCGGTCGCGGCGCGGCCAGCTCGTGGGAGGGGGCGATGGCCACCGCGATGAGACTTCGCGACGCGATCGCGAGCCTCATCCACGTGCCCGCGGACAAGGTCGTGCTGACGACGTCCACGACCGAAGGCTGCAACATCGTCGTCACGGGGCTCCGCCTGACGCCGGAAGACGAGGTCGTGACGACGGACGCCGAGCACCCCGGCCTGGCGATGCCCCTCCAGGCTTCAGGAGCGCAGATCCGCAAGGCGCGTGTCATGGGACGGCCGGCAGGCGAGGCGTTGAAAGCGATCCTCGACGATGTCACGCCGCGCACGAAGCTTGTCGCGCTCTCCCACGTCCTGTGGCTCAACGGTCACGTCCTTCCGCTGGCCGAGATCAAGCGCGAGACCGGGCTGCCGCTTCTGGTCGACGGTGCACAGTCGGCCGGCGCGATTCCAGTCGACGCCTCCGTCGCCGACTGGTACACCGTCTCGGGTCAGAAGTGGCTTTGCGGGCCCGAGACCACGGGCGCGCTGTACGTCGCCGACCACTCGACGTTGAGACCGCAGATGCAGGCGTACGCGGCTTCGATGGCGCAGGACGCGTGGCGCCTTTCCGTGACGCACCTGGGGCCGGCGATGGTCGCCGGCCTCCTCGCCGCCGTCGAGGACCTGCCGGAGTGGGGCTTCGAACGCGCGGCCACCCTGGTGGGGCGCTGCCGGCAGGCGCTCGTGGCCGCAGGCGCCGAGGTGCGCACCGACGCCGGGCAGGGGACCCTGATCTCATTTCGCGTCGCGGGCGAGCCTGTGGAGATCGTCAAGCAGGCGGAGGCGGCGGGCGTCATCATCCGCAACCTGCCTGACGGCTGGCTGCGGGCGTCGATCGGGTGGTGGAACGACGAAACCGACATCTCGCGACTGGCCGAGTTCCTGGCGGCGTTACCAACCGGCGCCTAGACCGGTCTAACAGGCGATGGTGGTCGCCGAGACCCCGCGGGTACGCATCGACGAGCGCGCCGAGTTCGACGCCGCCTTCCGCGAGGTCAGCCGGTCGGCGTTCCTGCTCGCAAGGCACCTCGGGCGCGACACCGACGCGGCGGCCGACGCGGTCCAGGACGCGGCGCTCCGCGCCTGGCGGTACCGGTCCACACGCACCGGCGATTTCCGCCCTTGGTTCCTGGCCATCGTCTCCCGCGACGCGCGCGGCCGAATGCCGATGATGCCACCCCTTCGCGGGGAACTCGTGCCAGCTGAGCGCGCTAGACGCGACGCTCGGCCCGTGCGCGCATTGGACGATGCGGCGCAGGTCGCGCTTGCGGCCGCAGCCGATGCATTGCTCGCGCGCTGGTGCCGCGATTGGAGCTTGGCCGAGCGCGCGCCATCCGATGAGCTCACCGTCTGCCGTCATTCTTGCGCGGCGTCGGCGCTCGCCCCGCTCGAAGATGCGGTGT
>CBJLKR010000118.1:0-7334 GCA_966423695.1 uncultured bacterium
CGACACCCCAGAAGCAACCGCCGGCGAAAGTGGCCTTTTCCATCTGCTCCTCCAAAGCTTGTTCGACACATGATCATTCCCGAAGACGAGGATTCGCTAACTCCGCGGCCGCCGCGGCGCTGGTGGCACGTAGCCACGGTCGACGTCACGCCGCTGCGCCGGCACCGCGACTTCCGGCTGCTGTTCATCGGCCGGTTCGTGTCCTTCTTCGGTTCGATGATCTCGTCGGTCGCGCTGCCCTACCAGGTGTACCAGCTGACGCACAACCTGCTCGCGATCGGAGTCCTGGGCGTGGTGGAGTTCGGCCCGATCCTGGTCTTCGCCTTCATCGGCGGCGCGCTCGCGGACGCGCGCGACCGGCGGACGATGGTCCTGCTGAGCGAAGCGGCGCTCATGGTGTGCAGCGCCGTGCTGGTCGTCAACGCGGCGATCCCGCGACCGCAGGTCTGGGTCCTGTTCGTGGTGTCGGCGCTGTGGGGCGTGCTGGACGCGCTGCAGAGGCCGTCTCTCGACGCCATGCTGCCGCGCCTGGTGGACCGCCACGAGCTCAGCGCGGCCGCGGCGCTCGGGGGAATCCGCGGCACGCTCGGCCAGACCCTCGGACCGGCGCTCGGCGGCGTGCTGATCGCCGCGTTCGGGTTGACGCTGACCTACGGCGTCAACGTCGCGACGTTCGTGGCCGGCCTCGCCTGCCTCGGCCTCATGCGTGCGGTCCCGCCGCCCGTGGACGCCGAGCGGCCAAGCGTGCGTCGCGTCGTCGAAGGACTGCGCTACGCGCGGAGCCGCCAGGAGCTCATCGGCACCTACATCGTCGACATGACGGCGATGTTCTTCGGCATGCCCATGGCGCTCTTCCCCGCGATCGCTCAGGGTCTCGGCGGACCGAAGGTTCTCGGGCTCCTGTACGCCGCGCCGGCGATCGGCTCGTTCGTGTTCTCGGCGACCAGCGGATGGACAAACCGCGTGCACCGCCACGGCATGGGCGTGATCGTCGCGGCCGTGGCCTGGGGCGTCGCCATAATCGGCTTCGGCTTCTCGACCTCGCTCTACGCCGCGCTGCTCTTCCTTGCGCTCGCCGGCGCCGCGGACATGATGAGCGGCGTCTTTCGTTCGGTGATCTGGAACCAGACGATTCCGGACGCGCTGCGCGGCCGGCTCGCCTCGATCGAGATGCTGAGCTACACCTCCGGGCCGGCGCTCGGCAACTTCGAGGCGGGCATCGTCGCGTCGGTTTTCAACGTGCGGGTGTCGGTCGTGTCCGGCGGCGTGCTGTGCGTCGTCGGGTGCGTCCTGTGCGCGATTGCGCTTCCGCTGTTCCGAGCCTACGATGCGCGCCTGTACCGGATGCCGCCAGATCCCGGCCCCAGCAGCGTCAAGCCAGAGAAGCCATGAGCATCGAGGTGCTGCTTGCGTTCGTCGCCGCCGTGGCCGCCGTGTGGGCGGCGTTCTTCGCCACGCGCGCGGACTGGTCGGTGCGGCGGGCGATGAAGCGGTGGGACACCGCCACCAAGCCGGTGCCGAACATCGTCTTCGGCAACGTCTCGCCCGGCCAGGCCGTGGACCTCGAGGTCGAAAACCTCGGCGGCACTCTCGCTGCCGGAGGTTTGATCGTCCACGTCGGCGACGAGCTGTACGCGGGGGAGCTGACCCTGCCGGAGAAGGCGCCGCCGCGTCACATCTCGCTGCCCTTCATCGTCAAGGCGTGGAAGCGCCAGCTCGAGCCGCAGTGCCTCGTCCTCATCGCCCGCGACGTCAGCGGCCGCTGCTTCGACTTCGTCGACGGCGGCAAGAGGATCAAGAACCCGCGCCGCTGGCTCTCGGGTCAGCTGCGCGAGCTGCGCATGCAGGGCATGGTCGACTTCCCCGCCGTCACGGGCAAGGAGAAACGCTGAGGTTCTAGTGGACGGGGTCTAGCTCCGCTTTCAGCTTCAGCTCGACGTTCCCTTTCACGGCCTGAGACACCGGGCATCCGTTCTTGGCGTCCTCGGCAAGCTTGCGGAAATCGCCCTCGGAGATGCCGTGGATGTGGCCCTTCACCGTCAGCGTGATCGTCTTGATGCCCTGCCCGGGCACGAACTCGACCTCGGCCGTCGTGTGCAGGCGCTCCGGATGGTGTCCTGCCTTCGCGAGGCCGTTGGAGAACGCCATCGAGTAGCAGGCCGCGTGAGCGGCGGCGATGAGCTCCTCGGGGCTCGTGCCGCCGTGCGTCCGCTCGGCGCGGGTCGCCCACGTCACTCCGAACTCGTCGAGCGCCCCGCTCGCGACCTTGACCCGCCCCTTGCCGCTCATGAGGTCCCCTTCCCACGTCGCGTCGGCTCGACTGATCGCCGCCATGCGCCACCTCCAGTGAGTTCTACAAAAGCAGGATAGTGAGCGCGTGGAGACGATCGCCCGCATCACGTCGCAGCTCGAGGCCAGGGCCGCGTCGTACGTCATGGAAAAGCGCCTTCCCGGGGCCGCCGTCGGAGTCGTGCTCGGCGACCGCCTCGCGTGGTCCGCGGGCATCGGACTTGCCGACGTTGCGGCCCGTCGCGCCCCCGACTCTCGCACGCTCTACCGCGTCGCCTCGATCACCAAGACATTCACCGGGACTGCGGTCATGCGCCTGCGGGACGCGGGCAAGCTGCGCCTCGACGACCCTGTCGGCCGCCACATCCCCGAGCTCGCGCATCTCGAGCAGGTCACGATCCGCCGCCTGCTCTCACACGAGTCGGGCTTGCAGAGCGAGCCGCCCGGCACCGACTGGCGCGCGGTCGTCTACGAGCCGGTGATCGCACGCAACCTCACCCGCGCCGCGGAGATCACGACGCGGGTGCCGCCCAACACGCAGCAGAAGTACTCGAACATGGGCTTCCAGATCCTGGGCGAGATCGTTGCGCGCGCTTCCGGAATGCCCTACGTGGATTACGTGCGCAAAACCCTGCTCGAGCCACTCGGCATGACCGGCAGCGGATACGACCCGCTGCCGCCGGCGCTCGCCGCACGGACCGCGACCGGCTACTCCGGACGCTTCGTGTCGGACGAGCTCGCCCCGGCGCCGACAGCGCCCAGCATCGGCGCGGAGGGCGGGTTGTGGTCTTGCGTCGAGGACCTCGCGCGGTGGATCTCGTATCAGTTCACCGACGACGCGACGCTGCGCGAGATGCACCGCCCGAGATACCTGGCCAACGAGGAATGGACCGAGGCGTTCGGCATCGCGTGGTACGCGATCCGGCGCGGCGACCAGGTGTGGGTGATGCACTCGGGGGCGCTGCACGGTTTTCGATCCAACGTGTGCTTCGACGGCAAGCACGAGGTGGGCGCGATCGTGCTCCTCAACGGCGTGGGCGATGCGGCGGCGCTGTCCATGGACCTCGCCGAAATGGCGCGGGAGGCGGTCGCCGCATCCGCGCCGGCCGTCCACCCGCCCGCGGCGATGCCCGAGGCCTACCGCGCCCTGCTCGGCCTCTATTTCGACCCCGACCTCGGCCTGACGCGACGCGTCGAGTGGCGCGACGGCAAGCTCTTCCTGCGCGACGACGAGCAGCCCGCGTGGCGGCCCACGCTCGCGCCGACCGACGACCCCAACGTGTTCCTCATCGAGCCAGGGTTTCGCGAGTCCGGCGAGAACGCCGTCTTCAACCGTCTGGCGGATGGGCGCGTGGCCTCGGTGTTCATCGCCGCGGGGACGTGGGCGCGCCTCGAGCCGGTGGTCGACGTCAGGAGTCGGGCCGAAGCTCCTCGACAATGAGCGTGAGCCGGGGGCAGGTCTCGAGGCGCGCCACGGTGGCCGAGCAGCTCTTCGGAGCCGGAGGCTTGCCTCGGCAACGTCCGGCGAAGGGCTATCTTGCGTCCGTGCAGGCGCACGAGATCGGCGAGATCGACCCGCAGCCGCGCGACGCCGAAGGCCACGGATACGTCGACTTCCTCGCTTCGGACAGGTTGTCGGTCGGGCTTGCCGTCTGGCCGGCAGGGTCGACCGACCGCCAGCGCCCGCATGAGGAGGACGAGGTGTACTACGTGATCTCGGGCCGGGGCGCCATCCGGGTCGACGGCGAAGACCGGCCCGTCCAGGCCGGCAGCCTGGTGTTCGTCGCCGCCCACGTCGAGCACCGGTTCCATTCGATCAAGGACGACCTCCGCGTGCTCGTCTTCTGGGCGCCGCCGCACCACCGGCCGGCGCATCATTCGTAGTAGATGTCACAGCAGGCGCCCGTACTCGTCACGACGACCGAGCGGCCGGCGGGCTACGAGGTGAAGCAGGCGCTGGGCCAGGTGTTCGGCGTGGTCGTTCGCAGCCGCGGCCTCGGCGGCAACATCATGGCCGGCCTGCGCTCCCTCGGCGGTGGAGAGATCGTCGAGTACACGCGCCTGGTCGAGGACACTCGCCGCCACGCGGTCGACCGCATGATCCAGAACGCGCGCGCGATGGGCGCCAACGCGGTGGTGATGATGCGGTTCGACTCCTCCGAGCTCGGGCAGACGATGACCGAGGTCGTCGCCTACGGCACCGCCGCGATCATCGAGCGCGTGGCGCCGTGACCGAGGACCTGGTCATCGGCGCGGTCGTGCTCGTGTTCGCGGTGGTCGGCTATTTCCTTTGGGACCGCCGCTACCGCGGAGAGCACGCCGGCGGCGCGCTCAAGCCGACGGGAGAGGTCTTCAAGGATCCGACCAGCGGCAAGCTGACGCGCGTCTACGAGGATCCCGCGACGGGCAAGCGGGAGTATCGCGAAGAGGCTTAGCCGCCGCCTTCTGACGACGCTCGTCTCACTTCGGCCAGGGCGCCGACCGCCTTGTTGCGCATGTGCCGGGCCTTCTTGCCGCTCCACTGGGTGACGTCGCGGCCCGCGGCCATCGCGCGGTCGACGGCCGTGTGCCGGCGGCCCCTGTCGACGAAGAGCCCCGCAGCGGCGGCGATCGCCATTCCTGCGGCCAGCCACATGAGCGCCGATTGCCATGCCGGGCGGCGCCTGACGGGAACGAGCTCGCTTGCCTTGCGTGAGATCCAAGAGGTGTCCATACGGAAGGAACGAGCCCTTTCGGCCGGCTACTCGCGTGTTGCGCGCGAGGTTGCCGCCCGGCGATGAAAGCCGCGAGCCGGCGACGACGGCGTCGCCGGCTCTGTGGGCCTACCCCTATCTGTGCGTCGCTGTCAGGCTCGCGCCTTCTTCGGCGCGTAGTAGTCGCGCCAGATCAGGCGGTGGATCGGCACCCAGCGCGGGACGTCGCGGAGGATCGGGATGAGCGGCACGAGCGCGAGTGCGATCGTGAGGACCGTCATCAGGATGATGATCCCGAGGTCGGCGTTGCCTGCGTTGAGGCCGAGGAAGCCTTTGTCGTTGTTGAACGGGAAGACCTGGTACCACATCGTGTACAGCCACAGCCACGTCTGGCCGGGGTACTGGCCCGTCTCGTTCATCATTCCCCACTGGTCGCCGTGGAGGTTCCAGTTCGCGGCCAGGCTGTCGAGGTAGCCGCCGTCGCCCATGAACAGCAGGGCCGGCGTGTAGTCGGTCTGGTAGAAGCGACCGCTGATCTGCAGCAGCCCGTCGAGCGCGCCCGACTGCGCCATGCCGAGCAGGTTCGACGTCATCAGGGGCAGCGGTCCGTAGTCGCCGTCCGCGACGCTCACGCCCTTGTCGGCCGTCACCTTGGCGTCGGCGAGAGCTTTCGTGTAGGCGTCGGTCCATTTGCCCTGCTGGTCGGCCGAGGCCGCCTGCCACGCCTTGAGGGCGGCGCTCAGGTCCGCGTCGTTGAACGCGCCGCGCTGCAGCGGCTCGATGACGAACGTCTGGGCCGAGTCGATCGGGATGCGGGTGCCGAACCATGCCTGCGGGGAGATGGGTCCCCACGCCTGGGCGGCGCCCGCGGTGTCGTTGTAAGGCTGGCCGTAACCGGCGCTCTTCGTCGTGCCGGCGAGCTCACCGGTCGCGGTGGTGACGAAGTCGACAGGGTCGGTTTGCGACCAGGAAGCGATGGTCACCGGCGGTTCGTCCGGCGACGTGAAGACCGCCGAGAGAATGAGCCCGAGGACGCCGATCGCGCCCAGCGCGATCGCGAGCTCTTTGATCAGGTCGTACGGCACCATGCGGATGCCTCCGTAGTACTCGTCCTGCGTCATCTTGTGCTTCATGACCGCACACCTCCCTCGGCGCCGATGGGTTTGACGACGCCGCGCATGCGGACCAGCACGATGTGCACCACGACGAGGAAGGTGACCCCGATGGGAAGCAGCATCACGTGCAGGCCGTACATCTGACCGAAGTTGAGGACGTTGAAGAAGGCGCCGATGCCGGCGCCGTTCATCGCGTCCTTGGCGTTGATCGCGATGAACTGCGAGTCGAAGTTCTGCTGCGAGAGGTAGCCGGTGAACGCCGTGAGGACGCTCACGCCGAATATGACGACGCCGATCATCCACGTCGCCGCGCGGCCGTCACGCCAGCCGGCAGCGAAATACTGGCCCCAGAGGTGGAGGACCATGAAGATGAAGAACATCTGGACCGACCAGAAGTGGAGGCTGTTGAAGAACCGGCCGATATTGGAGACGTGCCACCACTGCGGGCCCATGAAGGAAAGGACGACACCGCTGACCACGACCCAGACGAGCGCGGCGATGGTGATCACGCCGAAGACGTAGACCCAGGAACCCACGAAGTAAGGCTGGCGGTCGGGCAGGAGGTGGTCCATCGGCAGCAGGCGGTCGATCAGCCGGCGCGTGCGCAGCGTCCAGCTCGGTGACTCCGGCGACGCCGGCGCGGCGGGCCTAATCGCGTCCATCTTGGCTGCGCCCTCCGTGCGGGAACGGCGCGACGAGCGCGACCACGAACAACACGATCATCCCGATGATGACCAGCAGGTTCGGCAGCGAAATGTGTATGAAAGCCCAGTCGTAATAGGGGGTCGGCGAATCCATGCGCTCCTCCTTGGGTCCTCCTTGACGCTAAATTGCCGTCCAGTGTCGGGCCCGGTCCCGCAGCGAAGCAGGGCCGGACGGCCTGCACCGGAAGGGTCCAATGGTCCCTCGCGGTGCCGACGTTTCAAAGACGATTACGGTCCTGATGCACCTCCACCCGGAGCACGCCGAGAGGCACTTCACCGCCAGCGACTCGGTGCGCGACGTCGTGGTCGGCATGTCCGACGGCCTCACGGTTCCGTTCGCGCTTGCGGCCGGCATCTCGGGCGCCATCGCCCAGAGCCACCTGGTCGTCACCGCGGGCCTGGCGGAGATCGCCGCGGGCTCGATCGCAATGGGCCTCGGCGGCTACCTGGCGGGGGCGGAGCGACGTCGAGCACTACGCGAGCGAGCGGCGGCGGGAGCAGGAAGAGGTGCGCTCGATCCCGGCGGCGGAGAC
>CBJLKR010000119.1:0-7331 GCA_966423695.1 uncultured bacterium
GGGGGGGGAGGGTTCAATGACCAGGGCCGGAAACGCGGGCTGGCTGAAGGCCACGCCCACGCCCATCAGGAACGTCGCCGTCAGCACCGGGGCTGCGCTCGCGCCCACGCCGCGCATCGCGCCGAAGACGGCGACGGCGCCGAGGCCGGCGAGCAGGGCGCCACGGACGCCCAGCTTGGCGATCAGAAGCGACCCCGGCACGGAAGCGATCGCCAGGATGAGGACCGGGCCCGAGACGAGCGCCCCGACCGCCGCCTCGTCGAGGTGCAGCTCGCGGTGGATGAGCGGGACCAGAGGCGGGACGGCGAGCATCGTCAGGCGGATGTCGACGCCGCCGAGCCACAGCAGCAAAAGCCGCACCCCGTCGACGCGCGTGATCCTCACCTAGACGCCATACTGGGGCCGATGGCGGGGTTGCTCATAGTCGCCGCGACCGGTCCGCAGGACGCGACGCGGGCCAGCGTCCCCTTCCACATCGCCGCCAACGGCGCGACGCCGTCCGGCACCGAGGTGGCGATCGCGCTCGCGGGCGATGCCGCGGAGCTGGTGAAGCCCGAGGTGATCGACGCGGTCGTGGGCGTCGGCATCCCCCGCCTGCGCGATCTCGTCGACAAGTGCCTCGCGCAGAACGTGCGCGTCTACGTTTGAAAAGGGTGCGCGGAGGCCCGGGGGGTCTCGGCGGAGATGCTCGGCGCGAACGCCTCGTACATCACGCCGCCTGACCTCGTCCGCCTGACGATGGAAGCGGAGAAAGTCCTCACCTTCTAGCTGCGCGCCCTAGCTGCGCGTCGCGCCGATGGCGGCCAGCGCGGACGGGTTCTCCAGGGACGAGAGGTCGCCGGGATCCTTGCCGGTGTAGACCGACTTCACGACCCGGCGCAGGATCTTGGCGTTGCGCGTGCGCGGCAGGTCGCCGACGAAGTGGACCGCGTGGGGGCGGAGCGGCTTGCCGAGGGCGCCGGCCACCACGTCCTGCAGCTCGCGCGCCAGGTCACCGCTCGCCTCACGCCCGGGGCGAAGGATGACGAAGCACACGAGCACCTCGCCTTTGAGCTCGTCGGGAACGCCGATCGCCGCTGCCTCGGCGACGGCGCCGTGGCCGACCAGCACGGACTCGACCTCGGCCGGCCCGAGGCGCTTGCCCGCGATCTTGATCGTGTCGTCGGAGCGGCCGAGCACATACCACAGGCCGTCCTGCGGGTCGACGTACGCCCAGTCGCCGTGCACCCACACGCCCTCGAAGCGGTTCCAGTAGGTCTCGAGGTAGCGCTCACGGTCGCCCCAGAACCCGCGCGTCATGCCCGGCCAGGGGTTGCGGATGACCAGCTCGCCGACCTCGCCGCGCACCGGCCGCCCGTCGGCGTCGACCACGTCGGCCGCGATCCCGGGGATGGGGCCGGCAAACGAGCACGGGCGAAGGTGCGTGATCACGTTCCCGCACAGGATGCCGCCCGAGATCTCGGTGCCGCCGGTGTAGTTGATGACCGGGATGCGCCCGCCGCCGATGTGCTTGAAAAACCAGTTGAACGGCTCGGGGTTCCACGGCTCGCCGGTGCCGCCGAGGACGCGAAGGCTCGTCAGGTCGTGGCCGGCGGGCAGCGAATCGCCGTGCCCCATCAGGCCGCGCACCAGGGTGGGCGAGACTCCGAGCACCGTGACCTTGTGCCGCTCGACCATCCGCCACAGGCGGTCGGCGGCGGGGTGGTCCGGGGTGCCTTCATAGAAGACCATCGTCGCCCCGAGGACCAGGGTGCCGAAGATCAGCCAGGGGCCCATCATCCACCCGAGGTCGGTGAACCAGAACACGGTGTCGTCCGGCCCGACGTCGAAGCAGTGCGCCATGTCCTGGGCCGCCTTGACCGGAAAACCGCCGTGCACGTGGAGCGTGCCCTTCGGCTTGCCCGTGGTGCCCGACGTGTAGATGATCATCAGCGGGTCCTCGGGGTCGAGCTCCTCCGTCCGGCCCTCGGCCTGGTCCTCGAGCAGGAGCTCCCAGTTCTCGTCCCGGCCGTGCGTCCAGGGGATATCGCGCACCACGCGCCGGAAGACGATGACCTTCTTGACCGTCGGGCAGCCGACCAGCGCGCGATCGGCGGTCTCCTTCATCGCCACCACCTGGCCGCGGCGGTAGAACCCGTCCGCGCAGACGAGGATCTTGGCCTCGCCGTCACGCAGCCGCGTCGCGATCGCCTCGGGGCCGTAGCCCGAGAACAGCGGGATGACGACGGCGCCGATCTTCGCCGCCGCCAGCACCGCGACCGCGACCTCCGGGCACATCGGCATGAAGATGCCGATGCGGTCGCCCTGGCGCAGCCCCAGCCTGCGGAACGCGGCCGCGAGGCGCGACACCTGGCCGTCCAGCTCACCGTAGGTCAGCGTCCGCACCTCACCCGGCTCGCCTTCCCACACGATCGCCGGCTTGTCGCGGAACTCGCCGTCCCGGTGCCGGTCGAGGCAGCTGTGGACGATGTTCATGCGCGCGCCGACCCACCACCTGGCCCACGCCTTGCCGCGCGCGAGGTCGACGACCTTCTCGTAGGGCTTGTAGAACGCGACGTCGATGTCTTTGACCGCCGCGTCCCAGAACCATTCGATGTCGTCGTCGGCGCGCTTGAGGAGCTCCTCGAACGAGTCGATGCCGTGGCGGTCCATGAACCTTTTCAGGCGGCTGCGTTCGATCACGTCCTGGCTCGGTTCCCAGATCACGTCGCCGATGACCACCGGCTGCATGGGTTTATTGTCGCGGGCGAGCCATGCCCGAGCTTCCCGCCGGCTTCGCCGATACGCTCGCGCGGGTCATCGAGCCGTCCGACCGGGACGCCGCAGCCGAGATCGTCGAGGCGGCGACGATGCTCGACGACGTCGGCCTGCGCCGGTTCCTGAGGCTCGTTGCCGCGCGCATCCGCGCCTCGGCGGCGCGCGTCAGGGCCGACGAGCTGAGGGAGCTGCTGCAGCGAGCCGCGCTTTGATCCGGTCGGCGTCCTGCAAGAGCGTCCAGTAGTTCACCCAGGCCGCCCGCGCGACGGCGAAAGCGATCTCGGCGCGCGCGTGGATGCGCGCCGCTCGGACCGCGTGCTGCTGGGCGTAGCACCACCGGTCCCACGCGCGCTCGACGGTGGCCTCGACCAGCTCGATCCACTCGGCGTCCTCGCCTGTCACCGCAGGCGGAGGAAGCGTCAGCACCTTCCACTTCCGGTCCTCGCGGACCAGGGTCATGACGGGTTGGCCGCTGGCCCGCCCGGCGTGGCGGTTCGGTCGCGGGGTGCGAGGGTTGGCGGCCATGAGGCGCTGCTGGACCGCGAAGACCAGGTCGTGCGCGGCGTCGAGCGTCGCCGGCGCCACCGCCGGGCTGCGCCGGCCCAGGCGGATCTGCAGCGCCCGGATGGCCTCGCGCAGGCGCAGCGGCGCCTCGCATTCGTCGTCGAGGCGCAGGCTTTCGACCTGGTCGAGCAGCAGGTCCGACTCGGAGAGCAGCAGGCGGCGGTGGACCTCGGCGGTGGCGGCCATGCGCCGAGCACGATCCCCGGCCCGGAGCTACCGTGTCAAGTGGTACTTTACACGTCAGGCGATGCCGAGTAGCCGCCTTCCGTTGTCGATCAACACCTTCTGCATCACGGCGTCGGGTATGCCCAGCGTGCTCAGCTCCTCCAGGCACCGCTGCGGCTGGATGAAGGGATAGTCGCTGCCGAACAGGAACTGGTCCTGCAGCCGGCCTTTCATGTCGCGCACGACCTCGGTCGGGATGTAGCGCGGGCTCCAGCCCGAGATGTCGATGTGGATGGTCGTCTTGTGCAGCGCCATGGCGAGCAGCTCCAGGTGCCACGGGTAGCCGAAGTGCGCGGCGATGATCTTCAGGTCGGGGAACGCCGCGGCGGGTGCATCGAGCAAGATCGGCCGCGCCAGGTCGATGCGGATGCCCTGGCCGCCGGGCTGCCCGGCGCCGATGCCGCTCGTGCCGGTGTGAAACAGCGTGATCAGGCCGAGCTCCTGGCACTTCTCGTACAGCGGCCAGTGCCGCTCCTCGTTCGGCGCGAACGCCTGCAGGGAGGGGTGGAGCTTGACGCCCTTCAGCCCGAGCTCGGCGATGCGTTCCAGCTCCTCGACCGCGCGCTCGCCCTTGAGCGGGTCGACGCTGCCGAAGCCGACGAACGCCTTCGGGAACTCGCGACACGCGTCGGCGACGAGCTCGTTGGGGACGCGGGGCCGCGCCGTCGCCGTCTCGGCGTCCCACGCCAGGAGCACGGCGACCACGTCGAGCGCCTCGTACTCACGGGCCAGGTCCTCGAGGGACTTGCGGGCGACCTTGGACCGGAAGTACTTCTCCGCGGCCTCGACGTAGCCCTTCATCGACACGTCGAGCCACTCGGGCGTCGGCAGGTGGACGTGGAAATCGATCGCCTTCATCGCGACACTTATGTTCATCGAAGCGACGTTGCTCGTGCTCGGCGGCGGCGAGAGCCGGCGCATGGGCCGGCCGAAGGCGTGGATCGAGGTCGGCGACACCGTGCTCGTGCGGTACGTGGTGGGCCGCCTCGCGCCGGCGTTTTCGGAGGTGATGGTCTCGTTCGCAGAGCCTGAGCAGATGGAGCACCTGCTCCCGTACCGGGTGGTGTTCGACCGCAAGCGCGCCGCCGGCCCGCTCGCCGGCATCGAGGCGGGCCTGCTCGCGGCCCGCAACGACGTCGTCTTCGTGCTGGCGTGCGATATGCCCTACGTCACGAGGGCGACGGCCGAGATGGCCGTGGCGGCCGCCCGCAACGCCGACGCGGCCATCCCGCGCCACGACGGGCTCTTCGAGCCGGTGTGCGGCGCGTACCGCAAGTCGGCGCTGCCCGTGATCGTCTCCGCCCTCGACGCCGGCAACTACACCGCCCACGACGCGGTCACGGACCTGGACGTGACCTGGCTGGAGGAGGTCGACCCGGCGGAGTTCGAGAGCCTGAACACGCCCGCCGACCTCGAGCGATTCCTCGCGGGCGCCATGCCGAATTTTCGGGGCGGCGATAATTGAGCCCAGCGCTTTGAAGATCGTCGTCACCGTCAAGCAAGTGCCCGATCCCAACTCGAATCTCACCCTCGAGGGCGACAACACCATCTCCCGCGAGAAGGAGGCCGTGCTCGACCCCGGAGACGAGTGCGGCGTCGAGGAAGGCCTGCAGCTCAAGGAGGCCCACGGAGGCGAGGTCGTGCTGGTCTCGATGGGTCCCGAGCGGGCCAAGGACGCGATCCGCAAGGGCCTCTCCATGGGCGCCGACCGCGGCATCCTGGTCGCCGACGCGGGCCTTGCCGGGGCCGACGCGCTGCTCACCGCTAAGGTGCTGGCGGCCGCGATCAAGGCCGAGTCGCCCGACCTCGTCATCTGCGGCACGGAGTCCTACGACGGCAGCACGGGCATGGTGCCGCCGATGCTGGCCGAGCTGCTCGGGATGCCGCAGCTGACCTTCGCCAAGAAGGTCGAGGTCGACGGTGCGACGGTGAAGATCCACCGCCAGACCGCCGACGGCTACCAGATCATCGAGTCGCCGACGCCGGCGCTGATCACCGTCACCGCCGCCATCGCCGAGCCGCGCTACGCCTCGCTGAAGGGCATCATGGCCGCGCGCTCGAAGGAGATCAAGCAGCTCGCGTTGGGCGATGTGGGCGTGGAGAAGACACAGCCCGCGGAGTCGATCGACGGAGTCGTCGACGCCGAGGCCCGCAAGTCCGGCGAGGTCATCGAGGACGACGGCTCGGCGGTGGACAAGATCATCCAGGTTCTGGCGGCCGCCAAGGTCCTGTAAGCGATGGCTTCGATCCTCGTCTACGCCGAGCTCACCGAGGGCAAGGTCGCCGCCACGTCGCTCGAGATCATGGCCAGGGCCCGCGAGCTCGGCGACGTCTACGCCGTCGCGCTCGGCCGCGGCGCCAAAGCAGCCGCCGCAACCCTGGGCAAGCACGGGGCGAAGGTCGTGCACGTGCACGAGGACGCCGCCTACGACGACTACATCGCCGAGCCCGCGACCGACGCGGTCGCCAAGCTCATCGAGGAGCAGAAGCCGGACGCGGTGCTCTTCGGATTCACGCCCGACTCGCGCGAGGTGGCCGGGCGGGTCGCTGCGCGCCTCGGCGTCGGACTCATCTCGAACGCCGGCGACGTCGTCGCCCAGGACGGGTCCTTCGCGGTCAAGGTGCCGTACTTCGGCGGCGCCAAGGTCGCGTCGATGAAGGCCAACGCCAAGCCCGCGATCATCCTGGTCCGGCCGAAGTCGTTCGAGATTTCGGAGGTGGGGGGCACCGCCGAGGTCAAGGAGCTCACGGCACCGATCGCCGGCTCCTCCAAGCGCGCGCACATCGTCGAGCGCGTCGTCGAGGCGTCGGAGAAGGTCAAGCTCGAGGACGCGCGCGTCGTCGTCAGCGGCGGCCGCGGCCTGGGCGGCCCGCAGAACTTCCCGATGCTCGAGGACCTCGCCAACGCCCTCGGCGGCGCCGTCGGTGCGAGCCGCGCGGTCGTGGACGCGGGCTGGGTGCCTTACTCGATGCAGGTGGGGCAGACGGGCAAGTCGGTGCGGCCCGGCGTCTACATCGCGGTCGGCATCTCGGGTGCGATGCAGCACACCGTCGGCATGAAGACCTCGAAGGTGATCATCGCCATCAACAAGGACGCGGAGGCTCCGATCATGAAGATGGCCGACCTCGGCGTCGTCGGCGACGCGCTGAAGATCGTCCCCGCGCTCACCGCCGCGGTGAAAGCCAAAAAGAACGGATAGGCCCGCCGCGCAGAAGCTGCTGGACGAGCGTGTTCAGCTGCGTCAGGCCAAGGACTTCGCCGCCGCCGACGCCATCCGCCAGCGCCTGCGCGAGGGTGGGTGGGAAGTGGTCGACAGCGCCGCCGGCAGCGAGCTCGAGGCGATCAAGGCTCCCGCCGCGGCTCACGACGCGCCCGCGCGCGAGGTCACGCTGCTCACGGTCGTCCACGGCTGGCAGCCGGACGCAGAGCGTTGGCTGCTGTCGGTCTTCACGCAGACGAAGGCGGACTTCGAGGCGGTGGTCGTCGACAACTCGGGCGATGCGCGCATCGCGGGGTGGTTGAAGAGCCGCTCCGCCGAGCGCCTGCGCGCGATCACGCTCGACCCACCACTGGGCTGGGCGGCGGCGGTGAACGCGGGCATCGATGCGGCCGCGGGCGAGGTCGTGGTCCTCTTCGACCCTGGCGTGGAGCTGAAGGGCGACGCGGTCACGCGGCCGGTCGATGTGCGCGTGAGCAAGCCGCGCGACAAATCGGCCTCGCTCTTCATCAGCCGCTTGGGCGGCGGCGAGGATTTTCGCGGTCGTGTGCCAGAACCGCGTGGTCG
>CBJLKR010000120.1:0-7320 GCA_966423695.1 uncultured bacterium
CGGCCTCCGGCTCAGGACGCTCCTCGACGGCGGCCGCCGGCAGCGCCGGGGCGCGCACCTCCGGCTCGGGCTCGTCGACGTCCCAGACTTCGCGCTGCGCAGGCGTCGCAGGCGCGGTGGCAAAGCTCGCGGCCGAGCGCGTGAGCGCGTCCGACGTCGGCGCGGCGACGCGCCCCGGTTTGGTTTTCTCGGGCGCCGGGGCTGCGACGAGGTCGCGGAGGCGTGCGCTTTCCGCGTTGGCCGCGCGGACGGCGCCCAAGGCCGTGACGAGAAGCGCCCCGGGGCTGAAGTGGACGGTGAAGATGAGGCCGATGACGAGGCCGGCGACAAGCAGCGCCCAGGCCCCGACCGGCGTGAATGGACCTGAGAGCGCGCCGCCTATGCCCTCCCCCACCGCGCCGCCGGCGTGCGCCACGAGCGCGAACAGCCCGATGAGCGAAAGCACCGCAACCACGCCGGCGACGACGTCGATCGTGCGCGGTCGCGGAAACTTCGGCCATAGAAGGTAGGTGCCGAGGGCGAGGGCGGCGACGACGGGCACGAACCACGCGACGCCGAAGGCTCGGAGCATGCCGTCGCGGATCGCGCCGAGGATCGGTCCCGCGTGGCTGAGGATGCCGAGCATGCCGAGCAGCGCGGCCAGGAGGAGGAGCACGCCCAGGATCTCGCGCACCTGCAGCGCGCTCAGGCGCGGTCGTGCGGCGCGCTTGCTCCGCCTGGAGCGCGACGAGGTGGCGCGACGGGCGCCCGATCGACTCGAGGTCCGGGATGTGGTGCGACGCATGCTGCGGGCCCGCGAGGGCGATTGGATTCTACCGTGTCGAGATCGGCATACTGTCCGCTCTAGTGGCGGTCGATCCTTTCGCTGAGGCGGAGACGAGATACAAGCATCTCGTCGAGGAGCGGCGCGTCGGCACACTGCAGCCGCGCGCGTTCAGGGTCGCGGTCCGCGACCTCGCGGTGCTCGACAGCGAGGGCCGGCGGTGGATGCTCGGTCCCGAGGACGGGATCTGGTACCGGCGCGAAAACGAGCGCTGGCTACAGGCAGACCCGCCCAGGCGCCTTGTCTGCACCTCCTGCGGCCACCACAACCTCGGCCGGCACAGCTTCTGCGTGGAGTGCGGCCACCGCCTGAACCGTCAGTGATGCAGCTCGGCGTACGTGATCCCGCCGATCAGCGCCGCGGCGAGCGGCAGTAGGGCGGCCAGGAACCAAAGCCTCCACCACAGCGGCCGCTGCTCGCCCTGCACCATCTCGAAGCCGCAGAAGCCGCAGTAGCGATCGAACGGCCCGGCGATGCCGCGGCACCGCGAGCACTGGTGTAGCTGCAGCGCGCAGTGTGCGCACCGCTGCTCGTCGGAGGAATGGTTCATCACCATCGCCGGCTGATCGCAGCGCGGGCACAGGCTGGGCGCGACCAGCGCCAGGGGCGGAAGCTTCATCGCGACCTCATATCTCGGTGATCACGGGGATCACCATAGGGCGCCGGCGCGTCTGCTCGTAGACCGTCTTCGAGACGGCGTCGTGGATGGCTTCCTGCAGCAGGCTCACGTCGGGGTGTGAGTCGGCGAACTGGCCGATGCTCTTCAGCGCCGCCGCGCGCGCGTCCGCCATGAGCCGCGTGGACAGCTCGGGTTCGATGACCCCACGCGAGATGAGGTCCGGTCCCGCGCGGACGGCTCCGGTGTCACGGTCGAGCGTCAACGTGGCGACGAGGATGCCGTCCTCCGCCAGGTGACGCCGGTCGCGCAGCACGATCTGCTCGACGTCGCCGACGCCGAGGCCGTCCACGTAGACCAGGCCGGTGGCCACCTTCTCGCCCCGCGTCATCGAGCTGGAGTCGAGCTCGACCGACTCGCCGTCCTCGACCACGGCGATGTGGGAGGGATCGATCCCGGCCTGCTCCGCCAGCTCCGCGTGAAGCAGCAGCTGCCGGTACTCACCGTGAACCGGGATGAAGAACTTCGGACGTACCGCGTCGAGCATGTCGCGCAGCTCGTCGCGCTGAGCGTGGCCGGTCACGTGCACCTTGCCGGTCTCCGAGTAGAAGACACGCGCGCCGTGCCGGTACAGGTTGTTCACGGTCTGGTGGACCATGCGCTCGTTCCCGGGAATCGGCCGGGCGGAGATCACCACCCAGTCGTCCTTGCGGACGTTGAGGAACGGGTGCCGCTGAGCCGCGAACCGGGTGAGAGCCGACATCGGCTCCCCCTGGCTTCCGGCGGTCAGCAGCAAGAGCTTCGCGGGCGCGACCTTCTCGACGTCGGCGAGCGGCACGACGACGCCGTCAGGCACGGTCACGAAGCCGAGCTCGCGCGCGGTCTTGAAGTTCTGCTGCAGGCTCCGGCCGACGAAGGCCACGCGGCGGCCGAACTGAGCGGCCACGCGCACCAGGTGCTGCACGCGGTGGATGTTCGAGGCGAAGTTGGCGACCACGATGCGGCCGGGCGCGTCCGTGAAGATGCGCTCGAACGCCGAATGCAGGTCGCGCTCGGAACCCGAGCGGCCCTCGCGCTCGGAGTTGGTCGAGTCGCTGAGCAGCAGCAGCACGCCCTCGTCGCCCAGACGGCGGAAACGCTCCATATCGGTCGGGCTGCCGTCGGGCGGAGACGGGTCGAGCTTGAAGTCGCTTGTGTAGACGACGCGGCCGACGGGCGTGGAGATCGCGAGGCCGACCGCGTCCGGGATCGAGTGGCACACGCCGACGGTCTCGACCTCGAACGGTCCGAGCCGCACCGAGTCTCCGATGCGCAGCTCGCGCAGGTCGGACTCGCGCAGGATGCGGTGCTCCCTGAGCTTCGGCTTGAGCAGGCCGAGAGTCAGCCGCGTGCCGTAGACCGGCACGTTCAGCTTCTTCAGCATGAACGGCAGCCCGCCGATGTGGTCTTCGTGGCCGTGCGTCAGCACCACGCCGACGACCTCCTTCCCGCCCTGCAACAGATAGGAGATGTCGGGTAGGACGAGGTCGATGCCCGGCATGTCTTCCTGCGGGAACATCAGACCCGCGTCGACGACGAGGACCTGATTTGCCCACTCGAGCGCCCACATGTTGATCCCGACCTCGCCGAGACCGCCGAGCGGGAGGTAGCGGAGATGCCCCGGCGCTACAGAAGACGTAGCTGCTCGGACTCCGCTTTCGGCACGGGTACAGGTTCGGGCGGTGGCGGCGGCGCCAGGAGCTGGTCCAGGTAGCGCTTCAAGGCGTCGAAGTCCCGCTCGAGATCCGCGACGAGCGAGCCGTTGTGCAGCGCGGCCGCCGGGTGGTACAGCGGGACGTACGCGACGTCGCCGCGGCGGATCAGGCTGCCGTGGATGCGCGAGATCGAGCCCTGACCGGGCATCAGCCGCTCGAGCGCGTGGCGGCCGAGGATGAGCACGACCTTGGGCTTGACCAGCTCGACCTGCTGGGCGAGGAAGGGCGAGCACGCCTCGACCTCGTTGGGCATTGGGTCGCGGTTCATGGGCGGCCGGCACTTGAGCACGTTCGTGATGTAGACGTCGGCGCGGCTCAGGCCGATGCGCGCAAGCAGGGTGTCGAGGAGCTTGCCGGCTGCGCCCACGAACGGCTCGCCCTGCCGGTCCTCGTTGAAGCCCGGCGCTTCGCCGACGATCATGATGTTGGCCGGGCTGGGGCCGACGCCGGGCACCGCCTGCGTGCGTGTCGCGTGCAGGCCGCACGCCTTGCACGCGCGGATCGTCTCGTGGAGCCGGTTGAGCTCCAGCGGAACGCTAAGCGACTTTGACTCCGCGCCCGCTGAACGTGATGTACTCGCCCGCGTCGCGGACGGTCTTCATCACCGACTTCAGCTGCTCGTCCGTGAGCGGGACGAGGGGCAGCCGGAACGGACCCGCCTTGAACCCCATCTCGTTGAGCACCGACTTGACCGGCACCGGGTTGGCGGCGGTCGTCATGAGCGCCTTGATGACCGGCAGCAGGCCGTGGTGGATGTCCTGCGCGATCTCGTTGTCGCCGCGCGTATAGGCGTCGATGAGCTTCTTCATCGAGCGCCCGGCGATGTGGGAGACGACGCAGATCACGCCGTAGCCTCCGACCGCGAGCACCGGCAGAGTCCACGAGTCGTCGCCGCTCCACACTTTGAAGCCGTCCGGCTTGCCGGCGCAGACGAGCCCGATCTGGTCGAGGTCGCCGCTTGCCTCCTTGACGCCGATCACTCCCGGCAGCTCGGCGCAGCGCAGCGTCGTGGCGGCCGTCATGTTGACGGCGGTCCGGCCCTGGATGTTGTACATGATCGTCGGCCCGATCTCAGAGATCGCCTTGAAGTGCCGATACATGCCTTCCTGGGGAGGCTTGTTGTAGTACGGGACCACGGCGAGGAGCGCGTCGGCGCCCGCCTTCATCGCCAGCTTCGAGAGCTCGACCGAGTGGTGCGTGTCGTTGCCCCCGGTGCCGGCGACCACTGTCTTGCCCGGGATCGCTTCCTTCACCGTGCGCAAGAGCTCGATCTTCTCGGCGTCGCTGAGCGTCGGTGACTCGCCGGTGGTGCCCGAGACGACAACTCCATCCGAGCCGTCCTCGACGAGCATCCCGGCCAGCTTGGCCGCGGCGTCATAGTCGACCGCGCCGTCATCCTTGAACGGTGTGACCATGGCTGTGAGGAGGCGTCCGATCTCTTTCATGCTCTAACCGCTCCTACTGCTCCCATCTCGATGGCTTGCTCGGCGATCTGCACGGCGTTCAGCGCCGCTCCCTTGCGCAAGTTGTCGGAGACGATCCACATCAAAAGGCCATGCTTCGTCGACGCGTCCTCGCGGATGCGACCGACGTAGACCTCGTCCTTGCCGGCGACGCCGTTCGGCGTCGGATACAGCCTGGCGTGTGGGTCGTCCTGGACGATGACGCCCGGCGCCGCGCCGAGAAGCTCGCGCGCATCGTCGGCGGTGAGCTTGTCCTTTGTCTCGAGGAACACGGACTCGCCATGACCCACCGGCACCGGCACGCGCACGCACGTCGCGGCGAGCTTCAGCTCGGGCTCGTGGAGGATCTTGCGCGTCTCGTTGACGATCTTGACCTCCTCTTCGTTGTAGCCGCCCGCCTCGGGGTGCCAGCCGCCCGGGACGACGTTGTACGCGAGCTGGTATGGGTAGGCGGCGACCGGCGGCGTGCTGCCTTCGGCGATCGCCTTCGTCTGCTCCTCGAGCTCGTCGACCAGCTGGCGGCCGGCGCCGGAGGCCGACTGATACGTCGAGACCAGCACGCGTTCGAGACCCGCCCGCTTGCGCAGCGCGTTGAGCACGACGGTGAGCGGGATGGCGCAGCAGTTCGGGTTGGCGATGATGCCCTCGTTCTCCCGGATGTCCTCGCCGTTGACCTCCGGCACCACGAGCGGAACGTTCTCCTTCATGCGCCACGCGCTGCTGTTGTCGATGACCAGGGCGCCCGATTCGGCGGCCACCGGCCCGTACATCAGGGCGATGTCGCCGCCGGCGGAGAACAGTGCGACGTCGATGCCTTTGAACGCGGATTCAGTGATCTCTTCCACCACGAGCGACGAGCCGTTGTACGGAACGGTCAAGCCCTTCGAGCGTTCGGATGCGAGGGCGATGACGCGCTCGCTCGGGAAGGCGCGCTGCGACAGCACGCGCAGCATCTCGGTCCCGACCATTCCGGTCGCGCCGACGACAGCAACGTTTAATCGCTTGGGGCTGGGCACGGCGTCAGTTTACTTCGATTCTTCGGGATTGGGAAACGCGTTGGGGGCCTGGGGTTGCGGGGCGCGCTGCTGCTGCTGGCGGTGCACGGCCGCCGTGAACGCCGGGCTCACGTTCGAGATCTCGACGAGGCGATCGTAGTAGCCGGGCTGCAGCGCCTGGACCTTGCCGCGCGGCGAGATCATCGGCTTGACGACCAGGCGGCCGACAAGACCTGCGACCATGAAGAAAAGGCCGAGGAAGAAGAACACCGCGAACTCGCCGTTGCTGTCGGGGCTGCTCGCAAACACGAACCCGAGCACCCACGTCACCGGCCACGCGATCAGCAGCGCGGCGGGGATCCACTGCGTCAACGCCACAGTCAGGTTGCTCTGACGGGTCAGGGGCAGATGCCCGCTCGCCTTTTCGGAAACCGCGTAGACGACGACGGCGAACACGATGATCCCGATGCCTCCCAGGCACACCAGCAGCAGCAGCGCATAAGTCCAGGCGGGAGGCGTCGAAAAGTTGAACTTGCGCCAGGTTTCAGCGGGCCTGCCGGTCATCGCGCAGACCGGAGGGAAGTCGTTGTGCTCGAGCTGGGCGGCCCAGACGCGCACCTGGTTCGGCTGGGCGATCATCAGAGCCCCAACAACTCGTCGAGGCCGCGATAGAAGCGCGGCCCGGCCGTGACGCGCCGAAGCGCGAGCAGCACGCCAGGCGCATAGGCCTCGCGGCTCGTCGTGCGATGGGCGATGGTCAGCGTCTGCCCGGGGAGCCCGAAGATGACCTCCTGGTCGGCGACGAAGCCCGGCAGGCGGACGCTGTGCACGGCGACGTTCCCCTCTTCCCCACCCCGCGTCCCCGCCAGGGTCTCCTTCTCCGCCTTGCGGTGGGCAAACGGTTTCTCGGCTCGCCGCGCAGCCAGCCGCCGCGCGGTCGCCAGCGCGGTGCCGGACGGCGCGTCCAGCTTGCCGGCGTGGTGGAGCTCGATGATCTCGGCCGCGTCGAAGTGCGGAGCCGCGATCTCGGCGAGGTGCATCATCAGGACGGCGCCGACGGCGAAGTTCGGCGCCACGATGCCGCCGATCTTCTTCTGCTTGCAGGCCGCCTCGATCTTGTCGACGTCGGCGGCGGACAGGCCGGTCGTCCCGACGACCGGTGACGCGCCGGCCGCGACCGCAGCCAGGGCGTTGTGCAGGGCCTCCGACGGCCGGGTGAAATCGACCAGCGCGCGCGGCCGCTTCTCGTTGAGAAACGAGGCGAGATCGTCGCCGCGGGTCACGCCGCCGACATACTCGAGGTCAGGTTCGCCCTGAAAGGCCGCCGCGAGCACCGAGCCCACCTTGCCGCGGTGGCCCGCGATGGCGACTCTGATGGCGTCAGCCATCAGACACTTCAGTCAGGTCTAGTCTCTGCGCGGTCGCCGATCTCGACCTCCGCCGTTGCGGCCTCCACGATCCCGGCCGCCGAACCCACCCGGCCGCTCCGGCGCGGGAGATGCGAGCGCGGTGGCCATCACCTCGGGATCGATCTTCTCGTCGATCGGCTCGCCTCGCGCCGTGAGCTCCTCGATCGCGGCCTGGCGGCTCAGATTGAGCCGGCCCTGGCTGTCGACCTCGAACGCCTTGACCATGATCTCGTCGCCGACATTGCTGACCTCCTCTACGC
>CBJLKR010000121.1:0-7274 GCA_966423695.1 uncultured bacterium
GTTCTGGCGCGTCCACGTCCCGCTCGCACGGCCAGCCCTGTCGTCGCTTGGGATCCTGATGACCGTCTGGACGTGGAACCAATTTCTGCTCCCGATCGTGCTCGTTGACGACCCGCTGCAGCGGACGATGGCTGGAGCGCTTGGTGCCTTTCAGGGCCACTACGCGACCGACATTCCGCTTCTGTGTGCCGGCACCGTCCTGATCCTGCTGCCGACGCTGTTCGTGTTCATCGTGTTTCAGCGACACGTGATCGCGGCCCTCCTGGGAGGTGCGGTCAGGGGATGACGCCGACCGCCCCACGAGCGACAACTCTTCGCAAGCTGGACGACGGCCGGCGCCTCTACGGATTCGCCGACGAGGGCTACGGCAACGTGGTCGACGCTTTCGTGGCGAACTTCGTCGAGCGCCACGACCTCGGCGCGGGCTGTGCTGTCTACGTCGGCGGAAGGTCCGTGGTCGATCTTTGGGGAGGCATCGCGGATCGCCGTGCGGGAACCCCGTGGGACCAGAACACGGCGGCCGTCATCTTCTCCGTCTCCAAGGGCATTCTCGCGATCTGCGCTTACATGCTTGCCCAGCAGGCTCGCCTCGAACTCGACGCGCCGGTGGCCCAGTACTGGCCGGCCTTCGGCGCGGGCGGCAAACAGGCGATCACGGTTCGTCAGGCGATGTCGCATCGCGCCGGCGTGCCATGCCTCGACCTCGATCTCACCAAAGAGGACGTAATCGCGTGGGAGCCCGTCATTCGCGCGCTCGAAAACCAGCGCCCCCTGTTTGCGCCGAACGCCGGTCACTTCTATCACGCCATGACCTATGGGTGGCTCGTGGGGGAGGTGATTCGCCGAATTACCGGCGTCTCGCCGGGCGCGTACTTTCGCAGGGCGATTGGAGATCCGCTCGAACTCCGCATTTGGATCGGGCTGCCCGAATCAGCCCTGGCCGGCGTCGCATGGATGGAACCGCCCCTGCCCGACGAGGATTCGGACGCCGCGCGCGAGGCCGCTCGGGCATTCGCCGCAAATCGATGCATCGAACGCAGTGTGTCGATGGGCGGCGCCTATTCGTTCCCAGCCGATGGGGACTTCGTAACGTTCAACGACCCGGCCCTCCAGCGGGCCGAGATCCCCGGCGCCAACGGGATCGCGACGCCGCGGTCGCTGGCGCGGCTGTACGCAGCCGGCGTCACGGATCTCGGCGGCGGAAGGCTGCTGACCGACTCGTCGATTGAGGACGCGATCCAAGTTCGATCCACAGGGCCGCAGTTGTCCGGGATGCCAGACGACGGCGCGCGATGGGGCACAGGCTTCCAACTCTCGTCGCCCCCCTCACAGCCGATGCTCGGCCCGCGCAGCTTCGGCCATGCTGGCGCCGGCGGGCAGCTCGCTTTCGCTGATCCCGACTACCGGGTGGGTTTCGCCTATCTCAGCAACCAGATGGGCGGCTATGGCGATAAGCGCGCTCGTGAGCTTACGCTCGCGCTCCAGTCATGCCTTGGACGCTGAGAGTTCCCGGCCTCGACGACTTCACGCCAGAGGAGCGGCGCATCATCGCCCGACACCGCACCCCGGAACAGGTCCAGGAGTTCCTGCGCCACCTGCCCTACAACTGGGAGCTGAAAGGCGAAACCCTGCGCTCCTTCCGGCAGGTCGTGCGGTTCAAGACCGCGCACTGCCTGGAGGCGGCCCTCTCGGCGGCCGTGATCCTGGAGCAGCACGGCTACCCGCCGCTCGTCGTCAGCTTCGAGTCCAAGGACAAGGTCGACCACGTGATCTTCGTCTTCCGCCGGCGCGGGAGGTGGGGGTCGGTCGCCCGGTCGCGGGATGCGGGCCTGCACGGCCGGAAACCGGTCTTTCGCGGCATCCGCGATCTCGTGTGGAGCTACTTCGACCCGTACGTCGACTTCACCGGGCGCGTCACCGGATATCAGCTCGTCGACCTTCGCGCGCTCGGCAACTACGACTGGCGCCTGGCCCTCACCAACATGTGGAAGGTTGAGAACTACCTCATCGAGATCCCACACCGCACGCTGCGCTCGTCGAATCGCCGCTACCGGCGGTTGCTCACGCGGTTCCGCGATTACCGCCGCCGGCATCCCGAAGGCCCGGTCGTCGAGATCTACCGCGGCCGCGAGCGCTGGATGTAGCCGGCGTCGTTCGACGGTCGAGGGGCCGCTGCATGAACCTCGCGCGCGCCAGGTCGACCCGACCGCCGCGAATCGGGACGCCCTCGCCTCGCAGCAGGCGCAGCTGGCGTTCGCCCTTCGCCACGCTGCCGTCGGCGCGCACGATGCGCTGCCACGGCAGGCGAAGCTCGGTGGTGGCGAGCACGCGCCCCACCATCCGCGGCGCGTGCGGGTCGACGTCTCCGTAGGTGGACACGAAGCCGGCGGGCACAGCGCGAATGCGCGCGACGATCCGGTCGACCCTCGACGCGTTCAGCTCGCCTCCACGCCGGGGCTCGAGAGGTGGCCTGAAGGATCCCAGCCGTGCCAGCCGACCGGCTTGATCCAAGCGCTGACCCGGTGCGCCTTGCGGTTGCGGAACGGCTTGCCCGTGTAGCGCAGCGCCAGGCGGTCGATGTCGGCGAGATCCGAGTCCTCCTCGAATGATTCGACCGTGCCGTAGACGCTGACGTGCCGGTACCAGTCCTCGTCGAAGATCGTCAGGCTCACCTTGGGGTTCGTGCGCATCCAGCCGAGGCGCGCGCGCGTGCCGAGCATGTTGACGAGCAGCCGCCCGTCCTCCCAGTCGTACCAGGTGACGACCGTCATCGGATAACCGTCCGGACGCACCGACGCGATGACGGCCGCGTTCGGTCGCTTGAGAAACGCCTGGACCGGGTGAGGAAGTTCCATGGGGCTACGATCCGTTGTAGATGATCACAGTTTCCGAGCAGCTCGAGAGGGTGCCCGCGGCCGTGCGGCCGGTGGTCGCAGCCGCGATCGAGACCATCCGCGGAGCGGCCCCAGATGCCGAGGAGATCCCGTACCAGATGCGAGCACCGCGCTCGGAACGCATGATGTGGAAGATCGCGCGCTACGCGGTCGACGGCGTCAACGTCGTCGGCGTCGGCACTTTCCCGCGCCACTCGGCGATGTTCTTCTACCGCGGACGAGAGCTCGACGGCGGCGACGGCATGCTCCAGGGTTCGGGCAAGGACACGCGCTTTGTCAGGCTGGGGTCGGTCGCTGACGCGCGATCGCCGGCCGTGAAGAAGCTGCTGCGCAAGGCCTTCGCGCTGGCCGGGAGCTGACGCGGCGGTGCGCCGGGCGGTCCGGCGCCCACTCTCTACAGTGGAGCGGGTGGAGCCCAGCCCGGCCCGGCCGCCGGTCGCCACCCAGAAACCGCGCGTCCTCGAGGCGCACGGCGACCGCCGGGTCGATCCCTACTACTTGCTGCGGGACAAGAGCGACCCCCAGGTCGTCGCCTACCTCGAGGCCGAGAACGCGTACGCCGACGCGGTGCTTGCCGGCGCGGCCGCCCTCGAGCAGCGTCTCTACCGGGAGATCCTCGGCCGCGTCCAGGAGACCGACTACTCGGCGCCCGTCTTCCGCAGTGGCTGGTGGAGCTACACCCGGACCGTCGAGGGCCTCGACTACGAGATCTACTGCCGGCGACGCGGCTCGATGGAGGCGCCGGAGGAGATCGTGCTCGACGCCAACCTGCTGGCGCGCGGCCACGACTACTTCGAGCTCGGCTACGTCGAGCGCAGCCCCGACGACGCGCTGGTGGCGTACGCGGTCGACCTCGACGGCTCGGAGAAGCACGTGCTGCGCCTCCGCGAGATCGCCACGGGCGTCGACCTCGACGACGTCGTCACGGGGGTCTACTACGGCTTTGCCTGGGCCGCCGACGGCAGGACGTTCTTCTACGTCCGGCCCGACGCGTCGATGCGGCCCTTCCAGGTGTGGCGCCATCGCCTGGGCGCGGACCCCGCGTCCGACGCCCTCGTCTTCCAGGAGGACGACGAGCGTTTCGAGGTCAACGTCGAGGCGTCGAAGAGCGAGGCCTACATCTTCATCGGCACGGCAAGCCAGGTCACCAGCGAGACGCGCTACGTGCGCAGCGACGACCCGGAGGCGAAGCCCGTCCTGATCGAGCCGCGGCGCGAGGGCATCGAGTACGCAGTCGAACACCAGGAGGACCGCTTCGTCGTCTTGACCAACGACGGCGCGACCAACTTCCGGCTCATGGCCGCGCCGCTCGCAAGCCCGCAGCGTGCTTCGTGGTCGGAGGTTGTCGCCGAGCGCGCGGACGTGAGGCTCAACTTCACCGACGTCCACCGCGGGCACATCGTGCTCGGCCAGAGGGCCGACGGGCTGCAGCGGCTCGAGGTGCTCGACACGTCGACCGGCGAGCTCCACGTCGTCGAGCAGCCGGACGCCGCCTACACCGCCTTCCCCGGCTCGAGCCCCGACTACGGGAGCGGCGTGATGCGGTTCTTCTACACGTCGCTCACCGCGCCGTGGCAGGCCGTCGACTACGACATGGACACGCGGGTGCGCACGATAGTCAAGGAGCAGCCGGTGCGCGGCGGTTACACGCGCGACGACTACGTGACCGAAAGGCTGTGGGCGGCGGCGCCCGACGGCGTCGAGGTGCCGATCTCGATCGTGTACCGCAAGGGCCGCGGAGGTCCCGACGCGCCGCTGCTGCTCTACGGCTACGGCGCGTACGAGGTGTCGAACGACCCCATGTTCGACCCGGCGCGGCTCAGCCTGCTGGATCGCGGTTTTGCGTTCGCCATCGCGCACGTCCGCGGCGGTGGGGAGATGGGGCGGCGGTGGTACGAGGACGGCAAGCTGCTGCGCAAGCGCAACACGTTCGACGACTTCATCGCCTGCGCACGACACCTCGTCGACGCCGGCTACGCCACCCCCGACTGCCTGGCGATCCGCGGCCGCAGCGCGGGCGGTCTCTTGATCGGCGCGGTGCTCAACGCCCGCCCGGACCTCTTCGCGTGCGCCGTCGCCCAGGTCCCCTTCGTGGACGCGTTGACGACCATGCTCGACGACAAGCTCCCGCTCACGGTGAACGAGTACGACGAGTGGGGCAATCCCGCCGACGAAGCCTATTACCGCTACATCAAGGGCTACTCGCCATACGACAACGTCCGCGAGACGGCGTACCCGGCAATGCTTGTCATGGGAGCCCTTAACGATCCACGTGTCTCTTACTGGGAGCCGGCGAAGTGGGTCGCAAAGCTGCGGACCGTCCAGCGCGGCGACCGGCCCATCGTGCTCAAGACCCAGATGGGTTCCGGGCACAATGGACCGTCGGGCCGCTACGAATCGTGGCGCGAAGAGGCGTCCGTGATGGCGTTCGTGATCTCGCAGCTCGGGATCGAGACGGCGGCGGTACTGCAATTGGACGACGACTAGCGCCCCGGCCGCCCCTTAACGTCAGGGCGCTGAGGGGATGAGGGCTCACACCGGCCTAGGACGCGCCACGACCGGACCGCCCGGAGCTGCCGATGAGGCATTCCTCCGCGGAGGCGGTGAGCTCGGCCGGCTGATCGCCGGATTCGACTGGGCGACCACGCCGCTGGGCCCGATCGCCGAGTGGAAGCAGAGCCTTCGCTCCGCCGTCAGCATCTGCCTGTCCTCGCGGTTCCCGATCGTCATGTACTGGGGCCCCGAGCTGACCGTGATCTACAACGACGCCTACAGCGAGATCCTGGGCGCCAAGCACCCATGGGCGCTCGGGAAGCCATGCGCGGTGTGCTGGGCGGAGATCTGGGACACCATCGGGCCGATGCTCAGCGAGGTCG
The DNA here is from genome assembly GCA_966423695.1 of uncultured bacterium. Lineage (GTDB taxonomy): Bacteria > Chloroflexota > Dormibacteria > Dormibacterales > Dormibacteraceae > 40CM-4-65-16. Next base: position 5,771 of record CBJLKR010000121.1, read on the forward strand.
TCACCTCGGGCAACGCGAGCTGGTCCGACGACCTGGAGCTGCTTCTCGAGCGCAACGGCGCGCCCGAGGAGTGCTACTTCTCGTTCTCGTTCAGCCCGGTGCGCGTCGAGGATGGAAGCGTCGGAGGCGTGTTCACCGCGGTCGTGGAGACGACTCGCCGCGTGCTCGACGACCGCCGTCTTCGCGTGCTCAGCCGGATCGGTGAGCAGGCTACCGGCGCCCGCAGCGGCGCCGAGGCGGCTCAGCGGTGCGTCGACGCGATGGCGGAGACGCGTTCCCTGCCCTTCGCGTCCATCTACCTGAACGACGCGGACGGGCCGCCGCGCCCGGCGGCTTCGACCGGGCTCGCCCAGGCTTCCTTCGCGTCGCTGCCGGAATGGCCGTTCGACGAGGTCGCCGCGGATGGCCGGCCCCGGACGGTCTCGCTGGAGCCGACGCCCCTCAGCCCGGAGGTCGCGTGGGCCCACGGCCTCCAGCCTTCGTGTGCGCGTATAGCACCGATCGCGATCGCCGAGAGCGGCCGGCCCGGCGGTTTTCTCGTCGCCGGGGTCAATCCGCTGCGTCCGCTCGACGCGGAGTACGTCGGCTTCTTCGAGCTCCTGGCCAAGGCGGTGTCCGGCGCCGTCGTGCAGGGACAGGCGTACGAGGCCGAGCGCCGGCGCGCCGAAGCCCTGGCCGAGCTCGACCGCGCCAAGACCGAGTTCTTCAGCAACGTCAGCCACGAGTTCCGCACGCCGCTCACGTTGATGCTGGGGCCCCTCGAGTCCCTGCTCTCCGAGGCCGAGCCGGGCTCGCGGCAGGCACACGATCTCGAGATGGCGCGGCGGAACGCGCTCCGCCTGCTCAAGCTCGTCAACACCCTGCTCGACTTCGCGCGCATCGAATCGGCGAGGCGCGAGGCGCGGCTCGAACCCGTCGAACTGGGCACGATCACGGCCGAGCTTGCGTCCGTCTTCCGCTCCGCGGTCGAGCAGGCGGGCCTGCGCCTGGTCGTGGACTGCGCGCCGCTGAGCCGGCCGGTCGAGATCGACCCGGACATGTGGGAGAGGGTCGTCCTGAACCTGCTCTCGAACGCCCTGAAGTTCACTCTCGAAGGCGAGATCGCCGTCCGGGTCGCGGAGGCGGACGGCAATGCGCTCTTGACCGTCTCGGATACCGGATCGGGCATCGCCGACGACGAGCTTCCGCGCGTGTTCGACCGCTTCTACCGGACGCGACAGGCGGCCGGACGGACGCACGAGGGCGCCGGCATCGGGCTTGCGCTAGTCAAGGAGCTGGTCGAGATCATGGGCGGCCGGCTCGAGGTGACGAGCAGGCTGGGGGAGGGGACCGAGTTCAAGGTCTCGATCCCGTTCGAGCGGGCTTCGTCCATCCCGGCGACCGTGTCGCAGAAGCCGGAGTCCAGCCTTTCCAGGACCAGCTTCACCGCCGAGGCGATGGGGTGGACCGGGACCGGGGCGGCGCCTGCCGGGGCATCGCCTTTCGCGTCGCAGAGAAACACCGC
>CBJLKR010000122.1:0-7242 GCA_966423695.1 uncultured bacterium
TGGCGGTCGCGGGGGCGATTCAACTGGGGCTCGTCTTCACGCACACCGACGAGAAGGTGAACGCCCTGCTGTTCGCGCTCAACGGCTTCGCGTACATCATCCTGTCGCAGCTCTACGCATGGCGCTGGTGGCGGCCCGCGGCGGCGGCGCTGATCGCGGCGACGCTGGTGGGCTACCTCGTCTACATCGTGCTCGGCTTCGACTCGCCCGACCAGGTCGCGGTGGCGACGAAGCTCCTCGAGCTGACCACGCTCGGCCTCGTCCTGATCCCGCCGCACGGCGAAACCCGTCGCCGCGCGATGCGCTGGACGGCGCTTGCCGCCGCGGTGCCGCTGCTGACGATCGTCACCACCGCGACGGTGTGGATCGATGCGCTTGCGCGGCCGGACGCGCAGCACGCGCACGCCGGCGCGGTTCTCCAGGCGACAAACGAGGTGGCCACTCCCGAGCAGGCGGCGGCCGCCCGCCAGCTTTACGACGAGACCGCGGCCGCGATCGCTCCCTACCGGGACTGGCGCGCGGCCTGGGCCGCGGGCTACAGGCCGTCCGGGTCACAGGCGACGCCCTCGACGCACTGGATGAACCAGCGCTACGTGGACGCGGGGTACGTGCTGGATCCTCGCCATCCGCAAGGCCTCGTCTACGCGAACACCAGGCACGGGCCCGAGCTCATCGGAGCTATGTTCGAGATGAGGCGCATCGGCCAGTTCGGGCCGGACCCTGGCGGCCCGCTGACCGCGTGGCACCAGCACGAGAACGTGTGCTTCACACCTTTCGGGCTCGAGTTCAGCCTCATGACGCCAACGGCGACGTGCCCGGTCGGCTCGATTGACATCAGCGCGCCGCCGATGCTTCACGTCTGGATCGTGCCCAATCCCGGCGGCCAGTTCGCCGTCGACATCGACGAGAAGCTCGTGAGGAGGATCGATGCAGCCTGACACCTCGTCGCGACCGGAGATCTCTTTCGTCTTGATGCTCATGCAGAGCCTGTTCTGGCTCATCGCCGGCCTGTCGGCGATGCCCTTCGCTCTGGGCGGCGAGGTGCACATGGCCGCGCTGGGCGTCATCACGATCCTGCTCGCGCTTGCCACGCTCCTCACGGGAATCGGCGTGCTGTGGCGGCGCCGTGCGGCCAAGGCGCTGGCCATCGCGCTCGAGGTCGTATGCCTGGTGGGCATGGCGCTGATGCTCTACGTCCCGATCGGGGCCAACAGGGGTCTCGTCTCGCTGCTGGTGAACGCCGCGCTGCCGCTGGCCGTCGTCGCCCTCCTCGCGGGCAGGGAGGCCGGCGAAGCGTTCACTTAGAGAGATGCTCTACGTAGGCACGTCCGGATGGCAGTACGCGCACTGGCGGCGCGTCTTCTATCCCGAGAAGCTGCCCCAGCGGCAGTGGCTGCCCCACTACGCCGAGCGCTTCCAGACGGTCGAGGTCAACAACACCTTCTACAACCTGCCGGAGAAGAGCGTCTTCGAGGCGTGGCGCAGGACGGCGCCCGCGGACTTCGTCTTCGCCCTGAAGATGAGCCGCTTCCTGACCCACCTGAAGCGCCTGCACGACCCCGAAGAGCCTGTCCAACGGTTCATGGAGCGCGCGGCGGGCCTCGGCCCGAAGCTCGGGCCGATCCTCATCCAGCTGCCGCCGCGCTTCGGCGCCGACCTCGCGCGTCTCGACGCGACGCTCGGGCTGTTCGGACGCTCGGTCCGCGTGGCCGTCGAGTTCCGCGACGAGAGCTGGTTCACGGACGAGACGAAAGCGCTCCTCGAAGGCCGTGGCGTCGCGCTGTGCCTGGCCGACTCACCGCGGCGCAAGCAGCCCGCGTGGCGCACGACCGGCTGGGGCTTCGTCCGTTTCCACGAGGGCAAGGGACCGCACCGCCCCGGCTACCAGCGCGACGTGCTCGCCCGCTGGGTCGATCGCATCGCTGATATGTGGAGCTCGCGCGAGGACGTCTACGTGTACTTCAACAACGACCACAAGGGCTACGCGATCCGCGACGCGACGGTTTTCGCCGAGCTCGCCGCGAACGCCGGCCTCAGGCCGACGCGCGTGCCTTCAACCCACGCCGCCTGAGCGCCACGTCGGCGTCATCCGTCGTCACGAAGCGGCGGCGGAAATTGCGCAGCGCGAACCGATCGCACGCGGTCTCCGCCGCCGCGCCCTTGCCGAGCACCTCGTGGAGGTACCAGTGCATCCACTCGTGGCAGTAGAGGAAGCGCAGGACGTCGCGCTTGCTGCGGAAGAGCACCGTCTCCGACGCCCAGGCGAACCGCATGCCCTCACCTCGCTTGCGGCGGGCGGCGTACACCACGGGTTCTTTGAACGCCCGGAAGGGGATGGGGACCTGGAGGACGATGCGGCGCTCGTCGAACTCGCACAGGGCGGCGAGGTGCGGTCGGGAGCGGTAGCGGAGCGGCTTGACGACGATCTCGTACCCGCACCGCGGGAGGCCTTCGAGGGCCCGGCGGGCCTCCGCGTGGGTCAGGCCGGCGAGCTCGGAGCGGATGGCCATGGGGCAATCAGGATAGGGGCCCGGGAGTGGGCGGTACCTGTGTAAACGCCCGCCGCCGCCGCCGGCGTGTTCCGACCCGGCCGGACGCCTGCTAACCGCGGCTACTTCGCGCTCGGGCCGGCCCTGACGTGCGCCCGGACGACCGTCGCGCCGGGCAGCGTGCGGATCTGGACGAGGTCGCAGAGCTGGTTGGCCAGCCACAGGCCGCGACCGTCGCGAATGGATTCGCTCGGGCGGACGCGGTCCGCCAGCGCGCCGCGGTAGGAACCGGAGTCGCGCACCTCGGCGACGAGCGTATCGCCCTCGCGCCACAGGCGCAGCGTGCCCTTGCCGCCCCCATGCAGGATGCTGTTGGTGGCGATCTCGTTCACCGCTGTGACCAGCCTGGTCGCGTCGGCGGGGCCGAGGCGCGCCGACGTCGCGAACTGCATGACCTCGCGCCGAAGATTGAGCAGCCGGTCGCGATCGAACGTCATCCTCCGAGCGCCGGGCGGCGGCTCGCCGAGAGGGGAACCGAAGGGCGCGCCGCACGCCTCCAGCCCCCGGTAGTCACCGCTTTCCTGCGAAGCGCCGCCCTCGCGCACGTACTGGTGGCTCCGCCGCGCCTCCGCGATCACGGGAGCGTCGAGGTGCTCCGTGTCGTACGGGCAGAGCAGGGACCACGCCTGCCCGCCGGCGAACGCCACGTTCAGGAGCGACTCGTGGCGCTGGCACTCGGCGAGCTCATCGGCGCTGCGGCCGTTCCAGATCGGCTCGCCGATCCCCCGCAGCTGCTTGCCGCCGCGCCCGTGCGAATCCACGAACTCGCGCCATGCGGGGATGATGCGCGCGGGGTTCGCACCGACCTCGCCCATATCGGCGAACATCACGCGCTCGGCGGCGTCCGCTCCCAGCGCCTGGCGCAGCGCATCGATCTTGTCGCGCGACTCGACGACCAGCACGGGCTCGCCCGCGTCGACGCCCTCGCGGATGAACGGCACTGTCCCGGCGAGGAACTGCGGCCAGCCCGAATACATCAGCGCCTCGTGGTGGAAGGGCTCGGCGTTCATGCCTCGCGTCGACACGTACAAAGCGCCAGGGAGGGGAGATCCGACCAGCCTGTGACGCGCATGACGGTCTGCAGCTGCTCGGGCAGCCCATGGAGCAGCAGCCTTCCGCCTTCCCGCATCTCGTGGGCGGCCTCGACCAGCGCCCGGATGCCGCTGATGTCGCAGAAGCTCAGGTTGGTCAGGTCGATGTGCGCGTTGCCGTTGGCGCCGCATGCGATGCGAACCGTCTCGCTGACCGCGGGTGAGTTGGAGACGTCGATCTCGCCCGCAAATCGCAGCCCCGCCGGGTTGTTGGTCCGGGTCACCACCAGGTGCCGGTCGGCGTAGATCGCTGCATGGTCTCCGCGCCTCTCGAACATATCGTCGATGAAGAAGCCTGCCACCGACCACAGGAAGCCGGGATTGGTCCTCTCCACAGTGGTTGAACAAATGGGGCGGTTCTTGTACCGAGCCGCAAAAATATTCTCGGTACCGGCAATACGCCGCGAGTTCAAGAGATGGGGGAGCTTGGCCAGCAATGGCCGAGCCCTCCTTTTCTCAGGCGGTCTTGGGCATGCGGAGCACCCACCCGAGCATGCTGCCGCTGACAAGTCCCAGCATGGCGCCTGCGACGACGTCGCTCGGGAAGTGGTGGCCGAGGTGGACGCGGGACACTCCCACGCCCGTCGCGAGCGCGTAGACAAGCGGCGCGGCGGTGGGATAGAAGGACGCGAGCACCGTCGCGGCCGCGAACGACGCCGCTGTGTGACCGGATGGGAATGATGCGTCCGCGGTCCTCATCCCGACCACGCGCACTTCGCGGTCGACCCACGGCCGCGGCCGCCTGAATATCGGCTTGACCATCCGCTGCACGAAGTAGGTCGTGCCCAGCGCGGCGATCGCGCTCCCGGCTCCCGCACGACGCCCCTTGCGCACGCCGAGCCACGCGAGGGCGGAGCCGGCGCCGACCCACCCCAGCCCCTCGCCGAGGTCGGAGAGCGTCGTCACGTACTTGTCGCCGAGCGGGGAGTGGGGCAGGCCGTGGATGATCCGATACAGGCGCCTGTCGACCGTCTCAGGGAGTACTCGGGGCGGTGCGACGGGGGTCATCTGCATCTCTTTGGGGAACGCATGCGCCCGACCGATCCACGCGCTAGAAGTTCGCGCCTTAGGGCGAACGGGCTGGGAACGCGTTTTCGGGTTGTGAGGTCGGAAAAGCGCCGCCAGGGGCAAAAAGACGACATCGGGGCGCCTGGAGAGCCGATTCAGGACCCGATCCTGAGTCGGATTCAGGCCGGCAGCGACGTCGAACCCGACCCGGAGCGGCTCCGCAAGCCCGAGCCGGTGTCCGGGGGCGAGGGGGCGACCGGGGGGCCCCCGGCCGGCCGCACGAGCATCGAGGAGGCGAAGCGCCGAGGTCCCGCCGGCTGGCTGCAGCTCCTCGGCCCAGGGCTGATCACAGGCGCGAGCGACGACGACCCGAGCGGGATCGGCACCTACTCCCAGGTCGGCAGCCAGTTCGGGTTCGGCCTCTTGTGGATGGCGCTCTTCACGTTTCCTCTCATGGCCGCCGTCCAGGAACTGTGTGCCCGCATCGCCCTGCACACCGGCGTCGGCCTCTCGACCTCGCTCCGCCGGCGATTCCCCACGTGGCTGGTCGGCATCTGCGTGCTGGGGCTCTTCGTCGCCAACACGATCAACGCCGGCGCCGACCTGGGGGCGGTCGCGGCCGGGGGATCGCTGCTCACGAGGGGCACCGTCCGCGAGCTGTGGCTCTTGGTTCCGGTCGCCGTTGGGATCGTCGCGATGGAGGTTTGGCTGACCTACACCACGATCTTCAAGGTCTTCAAGTGGCTGACGGTCGCGCTGTTCGCCTACGTCGTCACCGCTGTGCTCTCTCACCCCGACCTGAGGCAGGTCCTGCTGAGCACCGCAGTGCCGCACTTCGAACCCAGCAAGGAGTTCGTCACCGCGATCGTCGCGGTGCTGGGGACGACCATCTCCCCCTATCTGTTCTTCTGGCAGGCGTCGTCCGAGGTCGACGAGATGCGGGCGGCCGGAATGCGGACGGAGGGTGCGCGCAGAGGGGTGAAGCAATCGGACCTGCATGCCGCGCGCGTCGACATCATGACCGGCATGCTGTTCTCAAACCTTGTGATGCTGGCGATCATGGTCACCGCCGCGGCGGTGCTCCACGCCCACGGCAAGACGGATATCGGTTCCGCCGACGAGGCCGCGCAAGCCCTGGCTCCGCTCGCGGGACAGTGGGCCTTCGTCCTCTTCGCCGCCGGCATGATCGGCACGGGCCTGCTTGCGATACCGATCCTTTCCGGTTCGGCGACCTACGCGGTCACCGACTTCTTCGGCTGGAAGGGAGCGCTGGCCGACCGGCCCTCTTACAGGCCGACGTTCTATCTGATCCTGGGTATCGCGACCGTCGCGGGCATCGCGATCAACCTCGTCGGCATCAATCCGATCCGAGCGCTTTTCGTGACCGCGATCATCAATGGCCTGGTCGCGCCCCCTCTGCTGATTCTCATCATCTTGCTGGGCTCGAGCCGGCAGGTCATGGGCAAGCGCAGGAGCGGACTGCTGAGCCAGGTCCTGACGTGGATCACCGCGGCGGCCATGACGGCTGCGGCTGTCGCCCTTGTCGTGACGTGGGTCGTCCCCTAGGCGGCGGCTGGGCTACGCGAGCGCTCCCGCGCTGGGCGAGGCGGACGCGCTCGTCGGGCCGGTGCTCCTCGGCGGAGCGTGCGTAGCCCAGCTCGACTCCCCGGTCGAGGCGCCGCATGCCCACGCTGTTGCCAATACGCGCGCGTATGGCAAATACGCGACGCGTTGAACCTGTGAGGTATCTGTGCGCGCGCCTGTCGAAACCACCCCCCCAAACGCCCGCGAGCATGGCCTGAGCTCGCGAGGCCTCATCGCATCGGTCATCGCCGACGCGCAACGGCTCGTCGGGCTCGAGATCGCGCTCGCCAAGCAGGAGGCGAAGGAGCTCGCGACCGGCAACGCGATCGCCGCCGGGCTGATGGCGTTCGGGGGCCTGCTCGTCGTCCTGGCGATTCTCGTCGCGGTGCCGTCGCTCGTCATCGCCCTGGTGCCCTGGAAATGGCAGGCGGCCGCTGTGTGGGTGGGCGCGTACGTGGTGATCGGGCTCGTCCTGATCTTCGTCGGCAAAGCGCGCATGTTGGTGAGGCTGCCGCCGCGCACGGTCGAAAGCTTGAAGGAGAACAAGGAATGGGCGCTTCGGCGCGTGAGATCGAACGGGAGATAAAGCAGACCCGCGAGCGAATGGACGACAACCTGACGCGCCTGGAGGGTCAGGCCGCGTCGAGCGCGAGGCGGTATGGCGTCGTCGCCGCCGCGGTCCTCGGTGTGGCCGTGGTCGCAGCTGCCGGAGTCATCCTCTACCGGCGCACGCACCGGCCGACTCTGCGCGACCGGTTCGACGACCTGTCGTTCAATCGCCTGCGCGAGCTTGCGTCCGAGTTCTCGGCCACCCTCAAGGACCGCGTGCCGTCGGTCACGGTCCGCGTCAACGAGAAGACCGATGAGGAACCGGGAACCGTGGAGAGCATCATCCGCAAGGTCGCGCCGGCGCTCGCGGGCACAGCGGGCTCCGCGCTCTTCAACCGCCTGATCGCGACTCCGCAAGAAGAATCAGGGCCAGTCGAGTACGCCGCCCCGCGGGCGGAGTG
>CBJLKR010000123.1:0-7127 GCA_966423695.1 uncultured bacterium
GCATCCGTTCCCTGATGATCCAGGCCCTGCACCCTCTCGCCATGGCGGGCGTCGCCCAGCACAGCACGTGGAAAGAGGACCCTTTCGGCCGCCTCGCGGCGACCAGCAGCTACGTGCTGACGACGACATACGGCGAGACCGCGGCGGCGATGGCCGCGGCCGAGTGGGTACGCAAGATCCACCGGTCCGTGCGCGGCGTCGACCCGGAGACGCGGCTTCCGTACAGCGCCGAGGACCCCGACCTGCTGTTGTGGGTGCACGCCGGGATGGTCGATTCGATCGTCACCGTCGTGCAGCGCTACGGGCGCGGGCTCGATGACGCCGACGCCGACCGGTACGTCGCCGAGATGGTGCGCTTCGCGCAGATCGTCGGCGTGCCGGCCGCCGACGTCCCGGCGAGCGTCGCTTCGCTGCGCGCCTTCATCGAGTCGGTCGACCTCCGCCAGGCGACGCCGGCGGCGAAGGACGCGATCGCCGTGGTGCTCGACCCGCCCGGCCTCGGGCGGGATCAGCGCGAGCTGTGGCGGGGCCTCGGTCGTGTCGCCGTCGGCACGCTTCCCGGCTGGGCGCGCGAGATGTACGGCTTCGAGGCGCCGCCGGCCGAAGAGCTCGAGCGTGAGCCGGTGCGCCAGCTGCTCGGGGCGCTCGACCTCGCGTTCGAGTCGCTGCCCGGAGTGCTCGAAGCGAGAAGGCGCATCGAGCTGCGCATCCGGGCAGCTTGAACGCCGCCGCGGCGCTGCGTGAGTCCCGCGTCTCCCGCGGCGCCGCGCTCGCGCGCCTCGCGCTGCGCATCGGCGGCCGCTACCTCGCCCACTCGCCGCGCCTGCTCTTCGCATCCGTGCAGCGCAGGGAGGAGCTGCGCGACGACCTGGCGCTGAGGTCCGCCGACGAGGTCGCGGAGGAGCTGGGCGCGATGAAGGGCGTGCTCATGAAGCTCGGCCAGATGGCGAGCTACATCTACGAGGACATGCCGGCCACGTTCCGCGCTTCGATGTCGCGGCTGCAGCAGAAAGCGCCGCCCATGACGCCCGAGCTGGCGGCGTCCTTGATCCGTGCCGCTCTCCCCTCTGCGCCCGAACGAGTCTTCGCCGAGTGGGACCCGATGCCGTTTGCCGCGGCCTCCATCGGGCAGGTCCACCGCGCGATCACGCGCGACGGTCGCGCCGTCGCGGTCAAGGTCCAGTATCCGGGGATCGCGCGCAGCATCACCTCGGACCTGCGCAACGTGGGCCTCCTGCGCCGCATCGTCGGCGCCGCGTTCCCCGGCCTCGACACCCGCTCGTTCGTGGACGAGGTCGCCGTCCGCCTGGCCGAGGAGGTCGACTACGTCCGCGAGGCAGAGAGCCAGGAGCTGTTCGCGCGCTACTACGACGGTCACCCGTACGCCCGGGTGCCGCACGTGGTGGGCGAGCTCAGCACGCCACGCGTCCTGACCAGCGAGCTCGTGGTGGGCTCGAGCTTCGAGGAGCTTTTGACGTGGGACCAGCACGAGCGAGACCTCGCCGCCGAGACCATCCACCGGTTCGTGTTCCGCAGCCTGTACCGGCTGCACGCCTTCAACGGCGACCCGCACCCCGGCAACTACCTCTTCCATCGCGGTGGGCGCGTGACGTTCCTCGACTTCGGACTGACCAAGCTGTTCACCGACGCCGACCTGGCGCCGCTCGTCGACGCCGTGCGCTTCCTCGTCATCGAGAAGGACTACGAGGCATTCCGCGGAGCGCTCGAGCGCGCCGGCTTCCTGCGCCCGGACGCGCCGGTCGACACCGCGGTCGTCGTCGATCGCTTCGCGCTGTTCTACCGCACCGCGCTTCGCGACGAGCCGATCACGATCACCCCGCAGTTCGCGTCCGAGATCGTGCGCCGTTTCTTCGACGCGCGCGGGCCGCTTGCTCCCTACTCCGATGTGCCCCGCGAGTACGTGATCATGCAGCGCATCAACCTCGGCCTGTACGCGCTCCTGGGCGCCTTGAACGCCACCGCGAACTGGCGTCGCATCGCCGAGGAGATCTGGCCGTTTCGGAACGGCCCCCCGTCGACTTCGATCGGGGAGGCCGAGGCCCGCTGGGAGGCGGCGCGGGTGGCAAAAAGTCTCAAAAAGTGCTAAAGAATTAAGTAGCTGCCTGCCTCATCTCAGGCTCTTTTTGGGGGACGTGACTATGTCGAGTTCTGCCGGTTATACGGCCCTTGATGCCATGCCGCCGGAGGAACGGCGGCGAAACATGATCAGGGCGGTGGTGGCGAGCACCGTCGGCACGTCGATCGAGTGGTATGACTATTTCCTTTTCGGTACCGCCGGCGCGCTCGTGTTCGCGAAGCTGTTCTTTCCGAAGTCCGATCAGCTCGCGGGCACCCTCAACGTCTATGTGATCTTCTTCGTCGGCTTTCTCGCCCGTCCGATCGGCGCCTGGTTGTTCGGTACTTACGGCGACCGCATCGGCCGCAAGGCGACGCTCATCGCGACGCTGCTGTTCATGGGCGTGGCGACCTTCCTCATCGGTCTGATGCCGACTTACTCGACGCTCGGCGTCTGGGCGGCGGTCCTCCTCGTCGTCCTGCGCCTGTGCCAGGGCATCGGCGTCGGTGGCGAATGGGGAGGCTCGGTGCTCATGGCGATGGAGTGGGGGAGCCGCAAGCGCAAGGGCTGGCTCGGAAGCTGGCCCCAGTTCGGCGTCCCGATCGGACTCGTCCTTTCCAACGCGGTCGTCGCCGCCACCGTGACGCTGGCCGGGCCGGCGGCGTTCGACTCGTGGGCGTGGAGGATTCCTTTCCTCCTCAGCATCATCCTGGTCGGGGTCGGCCTGTACATCCGGCTGGGGATCCTCGAAACGCCCGTGTTCCAGGCGCTCGCGGCCCAGAACCGGCTGGAACGGCAGCCCGTGGCCGAGGTCGTGCGGCGCAACTGGAGGGAGATCATCCTCAGCGCCCTGCTGCGGCTGCCGGAGCAGGCGCCGTTCTATCTCTTCACGGTCTTCGTCTTCACGTTCGGCATCGCGCACAAGTACGACCGCCCGTTCCTCACCTGGGCGGTCAGCGTCGCGGGGCTCGTGTCGTTCATCACCATCCCGCTGTTCGGCTACCTGTCGGATGTGATCGGCCGAAAGATGATGTACATGCTCGGCATCGCCGTGATGGCGGCGTGGGGCTTCGTCTACTTCGGGCTGTTCGGTGCGGCCGTGCCGGCGCTGGTGTTCGTCGTCATCGCGCTCTCGCTGATACCGCATGACATGCAGTACGGGCCGCAGGCCTCGCTCATCGCCGAGAGCTTCACCGGCCGCCTCCGGTACAGCGGCGCCTCGCTCGGCTACCAGCTCGCGTCGATCTTCGCCGGCGGCCCAGCCCCGTACATCGCCACCGGGCTCTGGGCCGGCAAGTTCGACATCCTCGGCGCCCGCTTCCCGTCTCCCGTCCCGGCCAAGAACCCTTACATGATCAGCCTGTACATCCTGATCTGCTGCGTCGTCGGCTTCCTCGCGACCGCCGCCCTCAAAGATCGCTCGGCCTTCGATCACACGACCGAGTACGAGGAGCAGGAGGACCTGGAGGCGAAGAGCGTGCCGCAGACGGGCCTCGCCTAGGCGGAACCCCCTTCCTTCCTCGGGAGGCGTCGTCGCAAGGCGGCGCCTCTTTTTGTCGTGGTCGGGGAGTGATCCTCGAACCGGCGTTGCTTGGTCAGAGCGATGCGCGTGCTGACAGTCGTCAACGTCGGCCTGTGGGCCCTGCTGTTCCTTGCGTGGATCCCGTACACCGCGCTGGTCGGATTTGCCGACCCCGTGAGCGTCGAGGTGCGGTGGATCCTGGTGGTCAGCGGAGTCCTCATGGGCGTGCTCGCGGCGGTCAGGGTCAAGAGGCGCCGCCCGATACTGGGATAGTGTCCGCATAGCGGACCCGCTCGTGCTCCTGTTCGACGGCACTTGAGGCGTCTGCACGCGCATGGCGCGCTGGGTGCGCCGGCGCGATAGGGCCGGCCGTGTGCTGGCCGTTCCCAGCCAGCAGCCGGGCGCGCTCGAGCGCTACGGCGTCTCGCGCGACGAGGCCGAGCGCGCGGCCTGGACGGTCGAGCCCGGCGGGCGGCGCCTCGACGGAGCCGCGGCGATGAACCGGGTGCTGCGCGAGATCGGCGGCCCATGGCGGGCGGCGGCGGCGCTGTACCGGGTGCGGCCGGTGGCGGCGCTCGAGGAGATGCTCTATCGCTGGTTCGCGGCCCGGCGCTCGAGCTTCGAGCGCCTCGGCGTGACGCCCGAGTGCGAAGAACCCGGCGCCCGGTGCGGGTCGTGACCGGGCTTTTTGCTCGACGCGCCGTTCCGGCTGTCTAGGCGAAGGGCGTTCCGAACCGCTCCCGTGACGCCACCTCGCTGAGCGGCTTGCGGTTCTTCCTGCCGATCACCTTCCGCCTGGGGTAGCCGAGCGGCATCACGGCGAGGACGTCGAGGTCCTCGGGGATGCCGAGCTCCTGGCGCACGCCCTCGATGCCGCCGAACCCGGTCCAGTTCGAGCCCACGCCCTCGGCCCACGCGACGAGGATCATCGACTGGATGGCCCGGCTGGCGTCGGACATCGCGTAGGGGTTCTTGTCGCACGCCACGACGATGGCCGCCGCCGCCCCGGCGATGTAGGGTCCGGTCCGGACGAGCGAGCCCAGCTTGCGCACGTGCTCCGGCTCGCGCACCACGACGAAGTGCCACGGCTGCTGGTTGCGGGCGCTCGCGGTGAGGCGCCCCGCCTCGACGATGCGGTGCAGAACATCGTCCGGAACGGGTCTGTCCTGGTACTCGCGCACCGCGAGGACCGTGCTCACGGCATCAAATACATCGTTCGGCATGCAAGAGATTGTCTTAGTTTTATGCGCGGACATGGAGCAGCCCGCCCCGCCAGAGCCGTCTCGCCGCGAGCGCCGCATCGCCACGCCCGAGCATCGGGCCGCCTACGAGGCGGCCAAGCACGCCCCGGCCACGCACAAGCCGAAGCTCATCACCAGCCGGTCCGTCGCGCCGCAGGTGCACGGCACCGGGGCGGTCGGCCGCTTCAACACATGGCTCGCCGTCACCGTGACGCGAAGCGTCGGCACGATGTGGGCGGCTTACGCCTTCACCCTGATCGCGATCGGTGGTGGCGTCGCGGTCGTGACCCAGAACGCTTTTCTCACCGCGCTGAGCGTGCTCGTCAGCCAGACCTTCCTCCAGCTGGTCTTGCTTCCGATCATCATCGTCGGCCAGAACGTCATCTCCGCCAGCCAGGACGCCCGCGCCGAGGCCGACCACATCACGCTGACGACGCTGCACGCCATCAACGTCCAGCAGCTGAAGATGCTCGAGCAGCAGGGCGAGATGCTGCTGCAGCAGCGCCAGATCCTCGACCTGCTCCACAACCAGGGCCTGGCACCCAAAGAGTGAGCGCGGTGCTGGACGGGTTGGCGGTCGCCGTCGGAGTGATCGTCCTCGCGGTCACCTTCTACGACCTGTTCCAATCGATCGTCCTGCCCCGACCGGCGGTGAGGAAGGCTTCGCTGACGCGCCTGCTCATCCCGAGGTTGTGGCTGATGTGGCGGTGGGTCGCGCAGCGCTCGTCGCGGGTCGAGCGCAGCGAGAGCCGAATGGCCTCTTTCGCGCCGATCGCGCTGATCGCGCTGACCCTCGTCTGGGGCGCGACCCTCGCCGTCGGCTATGCCCTGATCATCTATGGGGTCCGGGCCGAGTTCCATCCGTACATCGTCGACTTCCCGGACGCCTTCTACGTCTCGGCGACGACGCTGGTTCCGCTGTCCTACGGCGACTTCGTGCCCGAGGTCGGCTGGGCGCGGCTGCTCATCGTGGCCGAGAGCGCCAACGGCGTCGCTTACGCGGCGCTGATGATCACGCTCCTCTTCGAGCTGTACGGCTCCTTTCGCTCCCGCGAGGAGGCGGTGGTCGGGCTCGACGCGCTGGCCGGCGCCCCGGCGTCGGCGGTGCAGCTGCTCGAGACGGCGAAGGAGAAGCGCATGGACACCGTCCTCGAAGAGACATTCGAGGAATGGAAGAAGTGGGCGGCGATGGTCCTCGAGAGCCACCTCGCTTACCCGCTGCTCTTCTACTTCCGGTCGAGCCACGACAACGAGGCGTGGGTGAACTCGTTCGCCGCGGTCATGGACGCCGCCACGCTGGTTCTGACGTCAATCGAGGATGAGCCCTCCGCGGGCAAGGCCAAGCTGCTCCTGACGGTCGGCAACCACATGGTCGAGGACCTCTCGTGGGTGTTCCATATGAACGTCGAGCCGGACGCCATCATCGAGCGCGACGAGTACGTCGCCGCCATCCAGCGTCTCAAGGCCGTCGGTTACAACGCGAGGGATGGCGAGGAGCATTGGCAGCACTTCCGCAAGCTGCGGTCGAAGTACGCCGCGGTGCTGAACAGGATGTCGCAATGGCTGGCGACTCCGCCCGCGCCCTGGGTCGGCGACCGCTCCTACCTGCCGCACCGCCAGCGCGCGCGGCGGCGCGCCGCGCCGGCGAGGAAGGCCGCCGGCTAGCTGATCAAGCCGAGCTCGCGGGCCTTGACGATTGCCTCGAGCTTGGAGTGCACCGCCAGCTTGCTGCCCAGGCTGCGGATGTGCGTCCGTACCGTCGTGTAGCTGATGCCCAGCTCGGCCGCGATCGAGCGGCTGGGCAACCCCTCGGCCATCAGCCGGAGAACTTCTCTCTCGCGCGGCGTGAGCCGCTCCAGCTGGGCATCGATACCCCTCCGTTTGGCGAGCAGCGTCGCGATCGTGCGCGGCGTGATGAGCATCTTGCCTCGGGCCACGTCCCGGATCGCGGCGACGACTTCAGCCGCCGCCCGCGACTTGTGCAGGAACGCGCTCGCGCCCGACTGGACGGCGGCGAAGCGCGCCGCGTCACTGTCCTCGCGGGTGAGGAAGATCATGCGGGCGGCGGGGCGAATGCCGCGGATCGCGTTCGCCGCGTCGGGCCCGGCGCCGTCGGGGAGCCGAAAGTCGAGGAGCACGACGTCGGGGTCCAGCCGCGTGGCCGCTTCGAAGACGTCGGCGACGGTGCCGACGTTCCCCACCACCTTCATGTCGGCCTGGTCGTTGATGAGCGCGGCCAGGCCCTCGGCCACGACGCGGTGGTCCTCCACGCTGAGGACGCGCGTGA
>CBJLKR010000124.1:0-7022 GCA_966423695.1 uncultured bacterium
GGGACGAGATAGGCGGACGGTCGCGTGGCCACGTTCAGATCGCGCACAACGTCATTCTAGACACGGGTATCAGGACTTCAGTCAACACCTACGCAGTTGCCGCCGTCGTGATCTCGATCAGCCGGTCCAGCACCCGCCGGCGGCGCAGCCGGGAGGCAAAGTACCGCCGGGCCGTGGCGCTCTTCTTCAACGCGGGCAGCTGGGCCTTGAGCTCCTCGTCCTGCTCCGCCTGCTCCTCGAGGAACTTGTAGGTCTCGTCGTCGCTGGGCTCGAGGCCCTCGCGCCGCGCGAACTCGGACAGCACGAGGTCGACCTTGAGCCTCGAGGTCGCCTCCGGCCGCTGGTCGTCCATCCACTGGTCGAGCGTCTTGCCGAGGTACTGCAGGTAGCGGTCGAGCTTGAGACCCTGGCGAGCAAGCGTCCGCTCGAGCGACTCGAGCTCGCTCGTGAGCTCCCGGTCGACGAGCGAGTCGGGGACCTCGACCGAGGACGCGTCCACGAGGGCCTTCACCACCGCCTGCTCGCGCTCCATCCTCTCGAGCGCCTTGCCCGACGCCTCGAGCTCGTCGCGGACCGCCTGTCTGTACGCCTCGGCGCTGTCCTGCTTGCCGTTGGTCAGCGACTTGACCAGCGCGTCGTCCAGCGGCGGCAGCACCTTCTCCTTGACCCCGCGGACCGTGACGCGGATCGTGGCGTCCTTGCCGGCGAGCAGCGGCTCGTTGTAGTCGTCGGGGAAATGGACCTTCGCCTCGCGCGTCTCGTCGGTGAATGCGCCCGGCAGCACCTCGACCAGCTCGGGCAGGAGCACGCCGTCCTTGACCTCCGCCTCTGTCGACTTGCGCGTCTCCGACTCGACCACCGCGCCGTCGGCCTCGACCTCGACGTCGATGATCGCGATGTCGCCGACCCGCACCTCGCGCTCGACCGGCGTGATCTCGGCCATCGGCTCTCGCAGATCTTCGAGCCGGCGCTCGAGGAGCTCGTCGGAGACCTCGTGCGTATGGTCGGGCGCGGGCACGTCGAGCGTGCGCGCGTCCGCGAGCGTGACGTCGGGCATGACGCTGACCGTGGCCTTGAGCTTCGCGGGCCGCCCGCGCTCCAGCTCGAGCACCTCGACGTCCGGAGTGTCGATCGGGTCGATCGACTCCTTCACCAGGGCCTGCTGCAGGACCTCGGGCACCATCGTCTCGACGACCTCTTCGCGCAGCGCGGCCGGCCCGACGCGCGCCTCCACGAGCGCACGCGGCGCCTTGCCGGGACGGAAGCCTTCGATCTTGGCGCGAGACGCGAGGCGGTTGAGCACGCGGTCGTAGGCGCCGTCGACGACCTCGGCGGGGACGTCGATGGTCATGCCGACCTGGCTCTTCGGCAGGCGCTCGGTCACGACGGAGACTTCGGCCACGCCGAAAGTCTAGGAAGGTCGGGGAATCTTTAGCAGCCGGCCGGCGGCGGCTTGGGCAGCGGCGACGGACACACCGTCGGCACTGGCGAAGGGATCGGGCTCGCCACGGTCGGACCGCTGTTGGGGTCGGGTGGAACGGTGTAGGTCGGCCCGGTGGGCGTCGGGCTTGGCGGGTTGTCGCCCGGCAGCTTGGAGATGCTGGTGGTGTCGGCGAGGTACCAGCTGTTGGCCGGTCCGGCGACGACGCCCGGCGGCGTGGTGTACCAGCGGTTGCCGGGCACGCCCGCGAGCGACTGCGCGACAAACGCGTGCACACCCGGCGAGGCGACGAAGACGCCGTCCGAGCCGTAGATCATGTAGTGGTTGTTGTTGAGGATATCGCCGACCCACAGGCCGACCGCCAGGTCGGGGGTGAAGGCGATGGTCGCGGCGTCCTTGAAGTTGTCGGTGGTGCCGGTCTTGGCGGCGACGATGCGGTCCGACCAGTGCAGTGGGCTGTTGCAGCCGAAGATCATGCAGCGGTTCTGGTCGTCGGCCATGATCTGGGACATGATGTAGGCGACCGCCGGGTCGATCGCGAGCCGCGCGCGCTGGTCGGGGTGGTCGACGTACTGCACCGCTCCCTTCGAATCGCTGACGCTGAGGATGGCCTGGGGCGAGTGATAGACGCCCTTGTCCGCGTAAGTCGCGATGCCGTTGACGTGCTCGAGCAGCGTGACCGGGTAGCCGCCCAGCGTGAGCGAGGGGCCGTACTCCTCGGACGGGGCGTTGGCGTTGTACGAACCGTCGGGATTGACGTAGCGCGGGTACACGCCGAGGCTGCGGTCCCACGACAGCACCGCCGGGACGCCGATCGACAGCTCGACCTTGACGGCGGCGATGTTCAGCGAGTTGCCCATCGCCTTCTTCAGCGGCAGCACGCCGTGCGACTTGCCGTCGTAGTTGTAGATCTTGGTGGTGCTGTACGCGTCCTTGTAGACGAGAGGGCTGGGTCCGTCGTACACCGGCGTGTCGACGGTGGCGGCGCGCGCGTTGATCACCGCGCCGTACGTGTACGGCTTCATCGACGAGCCCATGTTGCGCGGGATCGTCGTGTAGTTGATCTGACCGCCGGTCGAGTTGTAGTTCGGCGACCCGATCATGACGAGGATATCGCCCGTCGCCGGCTCGATCGCCACGAGACCCGACGACAGCACGCCGCTGCGGTCGCGATAGAGGTTCTTCGTGAGGTTGCTGACGACGACGTCCTGGCCGATCTGCTGCATGTTCCAGTTGAGCGTCGTCTTGACCGTCAGCTGCTGGACTCCCGGCTGGAACCCGAGCTGGCGCAATTCCGCGAGCACGTAGTCGACGAAGTGCGGGGCGAGGAAGCTGTTGGTGGGCGCCTGGTAGACGAGCTTTTCGGCGAGCGCCTTGTCCATATCGTCCTGGCTGATGAAGTCGGAGCGGACCATCGCCTGCAGCACCTCGGTCTGGCGCAGCTTCGCCTGTTCGGGGTGAAGGACGGGGTTCCACTCCGTCGGCGCCTGCGGCAGGCCGGCCAGCATCGCCGCCTGCGCGAGGTCGAGCTTCGAGGCCGGGATGTGGAAGTAGCTCTCCGCCGCGGCCTCGATCCCGTACGACTGCGAGCCGTAGAAGCTCTTGTTGAGGTAGAGCTCCATGATCTGGTCTTTGGAGTAGGCCTGGCTCAGCTCGTACGCGAGCGCGATCTCCTTGATCTTGCGGCTCAAGGTCTGGTCCGGGGTCAGGAACTGCTGCTTGGCGAGCTGCTGCGTGATCGTGCTGCCGCCGCCGACGATGTGGCCCGCGCGCAGGTTGTCGAACGCCGAGCGGATGATGCCCGCGAGGTCGAAGCCGGGGTTCGTGTAGAAGCCCCTGTCCTCGATCGCGACCGTCGCCTGGATCATGACCGGCGCGACGTCCTTGAGCCGGACGGCGAGGCGATGGTCGCCATGGTTGCCGACATCCGCGAGCACGACCTTGCCGGTGCTGTCGGTGATGATCGTGTCGCCCGCGAATGCGGCCGAGTCGAGGCCCTGGATGGAGGGCAGGCTGTCGAAGAAGGACTGGGCGTAGGCGTCGGCCGCGAGACCGATGACCATGACCACGGCGACCGCCGCCCCCAGGCCGCGCAGGACCGCCGTCCGGCGCATCTTCTGGCCGATCGGCGACCACCCGGCGTGGATCCGGGCGCGAGGACTGTGTCCCCCCTTCGTCTTTATCCGCTCAGGAACGTTTCGAGCCATGCGTGAGAGGGCCTCGGGATTCTACCCCTTGCCCTGGGCTCCAACGGTGGCGCCGGCCAGGGGGTTACGGCGCCGGATGAACGCGGTGGCCAGCCGCCACTCCTCCGGATCGATCGCCCGCAGGAGGTAGATCGCGACGGCGTAGACGGCGAAGCCCGCGGGCGCGGTCAGGAAGATCGAATAGCGGCGCGCCGGGTAGAGCACGACGCCCATGGCGAGGCCCGCCAACGCGATCCGCCATGACAGCCGCAGCACCGGGAGCCGGAGCTCGGGCGCGCGAAGCTGCACGAACCACCAGCCGAAGGCGCAGAGCGACGCTTCGGTCAGGACCGTGGCCACGCTCGCGCCCAGGTAGCCGAACAGCACGATCGCGGCGAGGTTGAGGGCGACCGCCACGACGGTCGCCAGGCCGGTCGCCCAGGCGTTGAGACCCTGGCGGTTGGTGGCGTTGAGCATGGCGTAGAACGCCGAGTTGGCGAACAGGAACACGATCCCGAACGCGAGGATGCGAAGGGCGGGCTCGGACTGCGCAAACGCGCCGGACCTGTTGAAGATGGCGTTGATCGGGTGGGCGAGCACGAAGGTGCCGACGGTGAGCGGCCATCCCAGGAGCACAAGGACCTTGAAGAAGCGTTCGTACGCAAGCTTCAGCCTCGTCGGGTCGCTGACGAAGAACACGCCCAGCATCGGGTAGACCACGGTCTGGATCGCCAGCGGGACGAACTGCAGCGCCTCGAACGGCTTGTAGGCGAGCGTGTACCAGCCGACCTCGGCGAACGAGCGCAGCTGCTGGAGGATCACGAAGCCCGCACGGAAGTAGACGTTGGTGAGGAAGAACGTGAGGGCGAACGGCAGCGCCAGCGGCAGCCAGCGGCGGATGAGCTCGCGGTCCAGGCGCAGCCGGATGCGACCGAGGTTGAACAAGCGGATGACGACGAGCGAGTACACGATCGTGAAGGTGTACGAGGCGGAGTAGCTCCAGACGTAGAAGGCGACGCCTGCGTGGCGGCGGGAGCCCAGGACGATGAGGCCCGCCTGGATCAGCGTTTCGACGACGATCGCGACTGCGTCGAACTCCGCGCGACCGACGGCATAGAAGGTGTTGCGCAGCAGGCTCGCGTAAGCCGTCGTGATGAGCAGCGCGCATCCTGGGGCGATGAGCGCCGGCAGCCCGGCGCCCAATCCAAGCGCCAGCGCGAGCACGACCGCGGCCCCCGCGGCCAGCGCGACCCGGAACAGGATCAGGGTGCCCAGAAAGTCGCCGAGGTCGTCGCGGTTGCGCGCCGCCTCGCGCGTGTACAGCGACTGAAAGCCGAGGTCGCCGACGACGGCGACGAGCCCCGAGTAAGCGATGAGGGTCGTGTAGCGGCCGTAGTTCGAATCGCCCAGCGCGTTGGCGAGGACGATCACGGCGACGAGCGAGATCAGCCGCGATACGGTGCGCGCCCCGAGGATGAGCACCGAGTTGGTGACGGCGCGCGAGCCGAGCTGCGTCGCCGCTGACTGCGCCGTGTCGCTCACGGCCGCGAAGTATGGGCTAGAGCATGCCCGGTTTGACTTTGGGTTGCGCCGCCGGCGCGATCAGGAGCAGCACGTTGCCGTTGTCGAGCGCGGGGTGGTGCTGCGTGAGGTCGGCGATGGCGTGGGTCAGCTGCGCGTAGGTGATGTGGTAGGCGCGTCCCCACGAGATGCCGGGATCGTTCAGCCAGACGCCGGTCTTGTCGTAGCCGATGATCGTGACGAAGTGCGGCACCGACCAGCCGGTCTGCTCGAAGTGGCTGGAGTAGCCCGGGTAGCGGCTGTTGCCGAGGCCGTGCGTGCGCACCTCGGCCAGCAGCGGCCGTCCGGCCGCCAGCTGCTCGGCGATGACCCTCGGGTCGTTCGGCACGAGGCGATACGTGTACCCCCAGTGCTGCTGCGCGAGCTCTCCGAGCATGGCGTCGTTGAGGTCGGGCCGCGGCTTCCACGCGTCGATCATCCGGATGTAGGCATCGGCCGTCCGCGGGTCGATCACACCGGTGGCGGAATGGTTCCAGTAGAACCAGAGCTGGGTGAGGTTGGCCGCCTCGCAGCTCTCCTGGTGCTGCGCCCAGTCGTTGAGAGGCGCCTGGGTCGTGAACGGAACCGCCAGCACGACCTGGTCCGGGAGCACGGCCGGCGCCACCACGGTCCCCACGCCGACCGTGGGAATGGGCTCCGCACGCACCGCCGTCACCGCCGGTATTGAAGCTGAGTCGACGCGGGCGTTGAGGAGATGACGTCCAGCCGCACCGCCCGCACCGCCGAGGAGGATGGCGGCGACCACGGCCGCGGCGACGCCGCTCCAGTGAATGTCGGCGAGACGGAAACCGCCCCCGCGGCTCAGCCGGACGTCCATGCAGATATCACCCATCTGCAGCAACGCGGGCGTCGCGGGGGTTACTGGCGCCTGGTACAGATATGTAAAGGGGTGTAGGGATGTAAACCCCGCTCCCTATACTCCGACCAGCCGGTGCGCAACCTTTGCCGGCCGTCTCGAGTTCTAAGGGTCAATGCTGGGCGCACTCAAGTGGATGGCGGCGCTGGGCCTCGTGGCGGTGATCGGGATCGCCGCCGGGGTCTACTTCGCGTTCTTCGGCGCCGGTCCGCAGATCAGCTACGTCACCCCCGACCTGGTGCCCATCAATTCGACGTCAGGTCAGCCCACCGACCAGCCGCCTGTCAACCTCCCGGCCGCCGTGATCCTGCCCGTTCCGTGGACGACCCAGGCGCCGCTCGGCAACTGGGCCCAGCGCCAGCACACGTGCGAAGAGGCAAGCCTGCTCATGGTCGACCGCTACCTACACGGCGATCACTCGTCGACGATCGACGCCCGCACCGCCGACGCCGGCATCAACCAGATCACGGCCTGGAAGCCCGCCGAGGACCTCACGCCCCAGCAGGTCGGCGAGGTCGCGCAGAAGTACATGGGCTGGGCCTACGAGATCCTGCCGGCCGACCGGCTGCACATGAAGCAGCAGCTGGCCCTGGGCCGGCCGCTCATCGTGGGCGTGCGCACGCACGGGCTCGGGAACAGTCACTACCCGGGCTACTCCTCGCACTACGAGCAGCCCGGATGGTCGGTATCGCACTACCTCGTCGTCGCCGGCTACGACCAGAGCGACACCTACGTGCTGAACGACCCGGGCATCTCGGCAGGCCACGGCTACCACATCACGTACGACCAGCTGATGCACGCCATCGACGACCTCGACCAGGCGTACCCGTCGCTCAACGCAGGCCGCGTGTTCGTCGTCCTCGCGCCGTTCGGCGCCGCGAACGCCTCGCCGCCGCTACGCGCCGCGCCGGCGGACGGGTTTCTCCCGGCCGCGACCTACCGGAAGGAGAGCAGGCCC
>CBJLKR010000125.1:0-6979 GCA_966423695.1 uncultured bacterium
GCCGCCGACAGCAGCAGCGCCATGCCGGTGCCGGTAAGCGGGCCATCGCCCTACGCCGCATGTTCGTCGAACGACAACAACCTGACCGGGAGGACGTACCTCAACGCCGAGGTCGAACCGCAGGTCGCCGTGCAAGGCAACAGGGCCATCGCGGCCTTTCACCAGGACCGGAAGTCGAACGGCGGTGCGCACGGCATCGGCACGGCCTATTCGACCGACGGCGGCGCCAGCTGGACCGAGATCCCGATCCCGCTGACCGCATGCAGCAACCCAGACACCCAACCCGCGCTCAGCAACATGTGGAGGGCTTCAGACCCCTGGGTGTCCTTCGGGCCTGACGGGATCGCCTACTTCTCCGCCCTGTCCTTCAACATCTCGGTGCCCAACAACGCGAACGCAGTCGTGGCAGCCCGTTCGACGAACGGCGGTGCGAGCTGGGATCACATTCAGCCGATTCCCGGAGGGATCTTCCCGACGGCCGACCAGAGCACCGACAAGAACTCGACCACCGCCGACCCAACGAAGAACAAGACCGCGTACACGGTCTGGGACACGTTGATCGGACCTACGGACAACCCAGACGACAATCCGCACGCGCAGGCATACACCGGACCGGCCTACTTCTCGAAGACGACCGACGGCGGCAAGACGTGGAGCCAGGCGCAGGTCATCATCAACACGGGAAACCGGCAGCAGACGATCGGTAACGTGATCGTCGTCGACCCGCGAAACGACACGCTCTACGACTTCGCCGCGATGCTGCTGCCACCAAACACGCCCTTCCAGGGCGCGCGGAGCAACACCGTGCTCGCGTTCGTCAAGTCCACGGACGGCGGCGACACGTGGACGCAGCCGCAGGTCATCGCTCCGTTCAACAGCCTCGGCGTTCAGGACCCCAACACGGGTGAGCCGGCGCGCACCGGCGACGGCCTGCAGGAGGTCGCCATCGACCCGGCGAACGGGAACCTCTACGCCGTGTGGCAGAGCTCGAGCAAGTACCAGAAGCAGCTCAAGCAGTCCAGCGGCGCCTGGGACGACCAGATCAGCTTCACTTCCTCGGTTGACGGCGGCCAGACCTGGAGCGCTCCGGCCGTGATTCACACCGCGGGCGGTATGCCGACATTCACGCCGACTGTGGCCGTGAACGGCGGCCGGTTGGCGGTCACCTACTACGACAACAGCCGGATGACCGCGAGTGACGTGGCGCACTGGCCGACGGACTACTGGGTCCAGTACTCGACCGACGCGGGCCATACGTGGGGCACCCCGCAGCACATCGTGGGCTCCTTCGACCTGCGCACGGCACCGGTAGCCAGAGGGTTCTTCCTTGGTGATTACGAGGGCCTGCAGCCGAGTGGCAGCGGCTTCCTCGCGGTATTCGTCAAGACCAACTGCGACGCGCCGTACCCGGCGAGCAACCCGTTCTGCGCGCCGGCCAGCAGCAACACGGCGCCGACCTCGAACACGAATCCCAACGACGTTTTCAGCGCGTCACTGCCCTAGACGGCAGTCACGAAGGGGGGCGGGCGCGTAAGCCCGCCCCTCTCTCACGTCACGACGGATCGAGGCTTCTTCGACTCCGGCGCCTCGACGATGTCGAGCGCGGTCGCCTGGCTGATCCAGTACTCGACGTCGCTCAGCGTCGGCATGCCCGCGGCAAGGCCCGCCTTTTCGAGGATCCTCGAGTGCAGGTCCTTCGCATCCTGGGCGCGCAGGTCCTGCATCGACTCGATGCCGAGGCGGCGCAGCAGGGCGATCCAGCGCTCCATGCCCGAGACCTCGAGCAGGGTGCACTGATGGCAGAACTCGAGCAGGCGATCGGCGGTGATCCCGGTCTTCTTCGCCAGACGCTGGCGGTCGATGTCGAGAGACGTGCGGTGCAGGAGCTGGTTCGTGTGCCTGATGCCCACCGTGCGCAACCGGCGCACGTCCTCGTCCGAGATTCCGTTGAGGTACTCGAGCGTCCGGTACATCCATGAGAAGGATAGGGCTCGGCTATAATTCGCCGAACCCGCCCCATTCATTGGAGTAAACACACCCTGAAGGAGACCCCACTGCCGACCCGGCAGGACGCGACCGGAGCGCAGTACGGCCTCGAGGTTGGCATCGGCCGGCGGGCGCGGCGGGCCTACGGCTTCGACGAGATCGCGCTCGTGCCCGGCGGGGTGACGCTCAACCCGGACGAGGTCGACATCTCCTTCGCCATGGGCGAGACCTTCAAGCTCCCGCTGCCCTTCTGGGGCTCGGCCATGGACGGCGTCGTCGACGTGGACTTCGCCATCGCCATGGGCAAGCTGGGCGGAATCGCAGTCCTAAACCTCGACGGAGTCCACACCCGCTACGAGGATTCGGCGCCGGTGATTCGCAAGATCGCCCAAGCCGACAAATCCACCGTGAACGCGGTCCTGAAAGAGGTGTACCGCGAGCCGGTCAAGCCGAAGCTCATCGCGGAGAGGATCAAGGCGATCAAGGACGCCGGCGTGCCGTGCGCCGTTTCGACGGTGCCGGCGCGGGCCGGGGAACGGTCCGATGTCGTGCAGAAGGCGGGAGCAGATGTGTACGTGGTGCAGGGCACGGTCCTGACCGCGCGCCACTCATCGCGCTCCTACCACCAGCTGTCGTTCGAGGACCTCGTCCGGGCATGCGATATCCCGGTCGTCGTCGGCAACTGCGTCCAGTACGACACCGCGCTCGAACTGATGGAGACCGGCATCGCCGGCATCCTGGTAGGCGTCGGCCCGGGCGCGGCGTGCACCACGCGCGGCGTGCTGGGCGTCGGCGTGCCGCAGGTCACGGCGACGGCGGACGTCGCGGCGGCGCGCGACGAGCACATGCGGCGCGGCGGGATGCGAGTGGCGGTGATCACGGACGGTGGCATGCGCATCGGCGCCGACGTCTGCAAAGCGTTTGCGGCCGGCGCCGACGCGGTGATGATCGGCACGCCGCTGGCCGGGGCGGAGGAGTCGGCGTCGAAGGGATTCAACTGGGGCATGGCGACGCCCGACCCCAACCTTCCGCGCGGCACGCGCATCCAGGTCGGGACCAAGGCGACCCTGCGCGAAATCCTGCTCGGGCCCGCGCGCGTCGATGACGGGACCCAGAACTTCGCCGGCGCTTTGAAGTCCGCGCTCGGCGTGTGCGGCGCGCGCGACATCGCGGAGTTCCAGCACGTCGAGATGGTGATCGCGCCGTCGATCGTCTCCGAGGGCAAGGTGTTCCAGCAGGCACAGCACGTGGGGATGGGCAAGAGCTGATGTCGATCGCCGCGGCGCAGCAGCGCGCGGCGACCCGGGGAGCGGTCCGTCAAACCATCCTCGTCCTCGACTTCGGGTCGCAGTTCAGCCAGCTCATCGCGAGGCGCGTGCGCGAGGCGAACGTCTACTGCGAGCTGGTGCCCGGCAACACGCCCTGGGCGGAGCTCGCGCCCAAGGACCCCGCCGGCCTGATCCTCAGCGGCGGGCCGTCCAGCGTCTACGACCCCGGCGCGCCCCAGGTCGACCCGGACGCCCTGCGCGCCGGCGTGCCGGTGCTGGGCATCTGCTACGGCATGCAGCTCATCGCCCATCATCTCGGCGGCAAGGTCGACCCCGGCCACGCGCGCGAGTACGGCCCGGCGCTGCTTTCCGTCCGCGAGCCCAACGGGCTCTTCCGCGGCCTGGAGGGAGAGTTGCCCGTGTGGATGAGCCACGGCGACCACGTGAGCGAGATGCCTCCCGGCTTCCGGCTCCTCGCGACCAGCGGCAACTCTCCTTACGCCGCGTTCACTGACGGCAAGGGAATCTTCGGCATCCAGTTCCACCCCGAGGTCGTGCACACGCCGAGCGGCCGCGAGGTCCTGCGCAACTTCCTGTTCGGCGTCTGCAAGTGCAAGCCGTCGTGGACGGCCGGGTCGTTCATCGCCGAGGCGACGGACAGCATTCGCGCCCGCGTCGGCTCCGGGCGCGTCATCTGCGCGCTGTCGGGCGGGGTCGACTCGGCGGTGGCGGCGACGCTCGTCCACCGCGCGGTGGGCGACCAGCTCACGTGCGTCTTCGTCAACAACGGCCTGTTGCGCAAGGAAGAGCCGGAGCGGGTGCTCGAAGTGATGCACGGAAACCTCGACATGAACATCCGGTACGTCGACGCGACCGAGCGCTTCCTCGGCGCGCTGCGGGGCGTCATCGACCCGGAAGAGAAGCGGCGCATCGTCGGGCGCGAGTTCATCTCCGTGTTCGAGCACGAGGCGAAGGCCATGGGTCACATCGACTTTCTCGCCCAGGGCACGCTGTATCCCGACGTCATCGAATCCACCGCGCCCGATGTGTCGGCGACGGCGGTCAAGATCAAGACGCACCACAACGTCGGCGGCCTGCCGCCCGGCCTGCGGTTCCAGCTCATCGAGCCGCTGCGCTACCTCTTCAAGGACGAGGTGCGAGCCGTCGGGCTGCAGCTCGGCATGCCCGAGGAGATGGTGTACCGGCAGCCTTTCCCGGGGCCCGGACTGGCGATCCGGTGCCTCGGCGAGGTGTCGGCGGAGCGGCTCGAGATCCTGCGCAACGCCGACTGGGTCGTGGTCGACGAGATCAAGAAGAACGGGCTTTACCGGCAGGTGTGGCAGTCGTTCGCCGTGCTCACGCCGCTGTCGACGGTCGGCGTGATGGGCGACTACCGGACTTACGCGAACGTCGTCGCGGTTCGGGTCGTCACCAGCGAGGACGCGATGACCGCGGACTGGGCGCGTGTGCCGTATGAGGTCCTGGCGAGGATCAGCAACCGCATCGTCAACGAGGTGAAAGGCGTCAACCGTGTCGTCTTCGACATCACCTCGAAGCCGCCCGGCACCATCGAGTGGGAGTAGCTCCCAGGGATTTCGAGACGACCCGCGAGCGCCGGCACTGGGCCGGAATGAGATGCTCCGAAACAGCCGACTGCCGGCAGTCGCGGCCGAAGTTGGCCCGCCAATGAAGGTGCTCGTCGTCGGCTCCGGCGCGCGAGAGCACGCGCTCGTGTGGAAGTGCGTGCAGTCGGATCTGGTCGAGCGCGTTTACTGCGCGCCCGGCAACGGCGGCACCGGCGGCATGGCGCGCAACGTCCCCATCGGCGCGGCCGATGTCGTGCGCATCGTCGACTTTGCCAAGCGCGAGCGGCTCGGGCTCATCATCCTCGGCCCCGAGGCCGCGGTCGACGCGGGGGTCGGCGACGCGCTGCGCCACGCCGGCTTCGATGTCTTCGGGCCGAACCGCGGCGCCGGCCGGATCGAGTCGAGCAAGTCGTTCGCGAAAGAGCTGATGCGAAGGGCGTCCATTCCCACCGCGGACTTCGAGTCGTTCACGGACGCCAGGGCCGCGAAGGCGTGGGCGCGCGAGCGCGACGGCCGCGTGGCCGTCAAGGCCGACGGCCTGGCTCGGGGCAAGGGAGTGATCGTCTGCGATACGGCCGAGGACGCCGCGAGGGCGATCGACGCCATGCTCGTCGAGGAGCGCTTCGGCCGGAGCGGCAAGAAGATCGTCGTCGAAGAGCGGCTCGAGGGTCCGGAGCTGTCGCTCCTCGCCGTCACCGACGGCACGGACGTGATCCCGCTCGTGCCCGCGCGCGACTACAAGCGCGCGCACGACGGCGACCGGGGCGAGAACACCGGCGGCATGGGCGCCTACTCACCGCCCAAAGGCGTGGACGACGCGATGGTCAGAGACGTCGTGGAGCGCGTGATGAAGCCCGCGATCGCGGAGCTGGCGGCGGGCGGCGACGTGTTCCAGGGCGTGCTGTACGCCGGCCTGATGCTCACGGCGGGTGGCGCTCGAACGCTCGAGTTCAACGCGAGGTTTGGCGACCCCGAGGCCCAGGTGGTGCTCCCTCGCCTCGAGAGCGACTTCGTCGCCCTCGCGCTCGCCGTGGCGAAGGGCGGCCTGGCCGCCCACCCGGACCTGCGGTGGAGCGCCCGCAGCTCCGTCGGCGTCGTCGTCGCCTCGGGGCACTACCCGGACGAGGCCGCCATGAGGCTCGGCCTGCGCATCCACGGCCTCGCCGAGATGCCGCGCGGCGTGCTCGTCTTCCACGCCGGGACGAAATTCGAGCCGGGGCGAGGGCTGGTGACGGACGGCGGCCGGATAGTAACCTCGGTCGGGTTGGGGGACAGCGTGGCCGCGGCCCGCGAGACGGCCCTCGCCGGCGCGCGGAGGGTACGATTCGAAGGGGCTTTCTATCGGTCCGATATAGCCGAGGAGGCGGTTTAGTGCAGCCAGTCATTGGAATCATCCTCGGGTCGAAGTCGGATCTACCGCTCATGGAGTCGTGCGTCAAAGTCCTGGAGGAGCTCGGTTTGACGCACGAGCTGAAGGTCTGCTCGGCGCACCGCAACCCGCGCGGCGTGATGGAGTGGGCGAGCACCGCGCGTGAGCGCGGTCTCAGGGTCGTCATCGCCGCGGCCGGCGGCGCGGCGCACCTGCCGGGCGTGGTCGCGGCGTGGACCGACCTGCCGGTCATAGGCGTGCCCGTGCCCACCCAGCACCTCGGTGGCGTCGACTCGCTCTACTCGATCGTCCAGATGCCGGCCGGCATCCCGGTCGCGACTGTCGCCATCGGCGAGGCAGGCGCCAAGAACGCGGCCTGGCTCGCGGCGCGGATCGTCGGCCTCGACGACCCCGAGGTCGAAAAGCGCCACGGCGAGAAGCGCGCCGCGCTGGCGGGCGGATAGTGGCGAAGAAGCGGGCTCGCGTCCGGCTCGTCGACACCACGTTCCGCGACGCGCAGCAAACCCTGCTCGGCGGCTACCTGCAGACCGACGAGATCGTGCCCATCGCCGCGATGATGGACTCCATCGGGTTTGCCGCCATGGAAGCCTTTGGCGGCGCCACGTTCGAAACGCAGCTGAGCATCGACCTCGACCCCTGGGAGTACCTGCGCAAGCTCAAGAAGGCGACGCCGAACACTCCCATCCAGGCGCTGATCCGCGGCCAGAACCTCGTCTCCAAGCGCAACTTCGCCGACGACGTGGTCGAGC
>CBJLKR010000126.1:0-6903 GCA_966423695.1 uncultured bacterium
CGAAGCCCGGGTAGCTGTGCACCGCGGGCCGTATGTAATACGTGATCGGCGTGTGGCCCGTCAGGAGCGCCCAGCTCTCGAACGCGAGCAGCAGGGTGAGCACTCCGAACAGCGCGGTCACGGTCCACGAGAACAGACGCCCGAGCACGACCTTGATACGGTACTTCGCATGCCGCCGACGGCGCGGGACACGCTGGAGGAGGCGGCCAGCAACGTCGCTGACCTCGATTCCGTCGCCCGCGGCGGCTAATGTGGAGCGGTGCTCGAGCTTGCGCGGATGACCGGGGTGCTGATCGCGCTGGCGACTCCGCTCCACCGCGACGGTTCGATCGACGAGCCCGGCGTCCGCCGGCTCATCGAGCACGTGCTGGCCGGCGGCGTCCACGGTGTGCTCGCCCTGGGCTCGACAGGCGAGACCGCCGCGCTCGACGAGCCGTCCCGGCGCCAGGCGCTGACCGTCGTCGTCGACGCCGTCGCCGGACGTGTGCCGGTGCTGTGCGGCGTCGCCCAGCCGCAGCTATCGGCGGCGAAGGCGGAGGTCGCGGCCGCGGCGCGCCTTGGCGCCGACGCGGCACTCGTCGCTCCGCCCTTCTACTACCCGATGAGCCAAACGCAGCTCCTCGACTTCTACCGCGGCGTCGCCGACGGCGCGGCGGTGCCGCTGCTGCTGTACAACATCCCGCAGTTCACTAAGGTCGTCGCCGAACCGGCGAGCGTAGCCGCGCTCGCGCGCGAGGGCGTCATCAAGGGCATCAAGGACTCGAGCCGCGACTTCGAGTACTTCGAGGCGGTGTGCCTGGCCACGCGCGATATGCCGGCGTTCCGGATATTCACGGGCAGCGACACGATGCTTCTCGCGTCCCTCGCCGTGGGCGGAGCGGGCACCATCTGCGGCGCCGGCAACGTCGCGCCGGCGTGGGTGGTCGAGATCTACGACGCCTACGTGCGCGGTGACATCGCCGCCGCGCGTGTCGCCCAGGACCGCCTCTACCGCCTGGTCCAGGCCGTCCGTGACGGAGTCTTCCCGAGCGCGATCAAGGCGGCGCTGCACCTGCAGGGTGTGTGCGAGCCGTGGACGGCACCACCGGTGTCCCGCCTGGATCCTCGCCTGGAGGCGACGCTCCGCGACCTGCTAGCGGATTGGGGCCTGCTGGCCGCTACACCGTCACGGCACTGAGACCGTCGCCACGACCTGCTGCTGGTAGTGGTGCGGGTTCGTCCCGTCGTCGTACGTGCTGACGAAGCTGGCGTAGTCGACCACACCCGCGATTTCGTTGCCGAAGTAGTCGCCGAGGAACATATCGTCGGGGTTGCAGAAGCACTTGCGGTACGGCGCGTTCAGCTGCGGGTCCCAGCTGTGCTCGGTGATGCGCACGTTGTGCCCCTTCGGGGTCAGGTCCGCGGCGTAGAACTGCACGGTCGACGTGACGCAGTAGTTGCTCTGGCCATAGGGCGGCAGCTGGCCCGAGAAGTTGGCGTTGATCCGGTCGAGGGCCAGCCCGGCGGCCGTCGCTTCACGGCTGCCTAGGCTCGGGCACGCAAGCCGGCGATCGTAGAAGTTGATCGAAACGGTGCCGGCCGGCGCGACGGCCACGTTCGGCTGCCATTCGTCGACGTTCGGGTCGACGTTGTCGTTGACCTGAATCGGGTAGGTCCAGGTCCGGCCGCCGTCGTATGAAGCCGTCAGAAGGATGTTGCCGTGGCCCGAGCTCTTCGACTCGTACGCGAGGTAAAGCGCGTGCGCGCCGACGTTGAACGACTCCTCGATCCCGTCCTCGAACGTCGTGTTCTCGTAGCCCGGGCCCGTCAACGGCGCCGTGTGCACACCGGTGGCGGCCAGGTACGGGCCCTGCCAGGTGACTCCACCGTCGGCCGAGGAGTCGACGTAGATGTCGACGCAGCACGAGCCTTGCGTCGACGCGTAGGTCACGACGGGCGTGTACACGACGCCGTCGCCGTCGACGTGCGGATAGAGGTACGTGTTGTTGTTGGTTGCCGCGTTGCCGGTGGGGATGAGCACCGGCGTGGTCCAATCGGTGTGCGTGCCGTCGGCGAAAGCTCTCGCCGTGGACGCGTACGGCTTGCTGCCATGGCCGTTGAAGTTGACGAAGGTGAAGTACACGCGGTTGTAGGCGCGGCCGTCTGCCGCAATCCTCGGCGTGCGATCGATCGTGATCCACTCCTTGTCCGGCTCCTGGCCAAGCCCCGAGTTGGTCGTGAAGACGTTGTCCGGCCGGCCGTTGTGGGTCGTGATCCAGTCGCGCGCACCGGTGGCGCCGTGCGGACGGACGGCGACCGACACCGCCTCGTTGTCGATCGAGGGGTTTGGCTCGTTGCCGGTCTCGTACTTCTTGAACCCGCTCTTGTCGTAGTAGAACTGGTACGGCAGCAGCGCCTGGTAGTAGTTGCCCCACATGTCGAAGGCGCCCGCCGGGTCGGTGTTGTCCGTGTAGCCCTCGTAGCCCGGGACGTGGCCCTGCACGGGCCAGGTCTTGCCGCCATCCCACGACTCGTAGAAGCCCAGAAGGTGGTTGTAGCCCTCGGCGCCGGTGAACCACTTGCTCGAGCCGATGACGTGGTGTGGATTGGTCGGGTCGACGCGGATGTCCGACTCCGAGTGGTCGGTCACCAGCATCGGACCGCTCGCGGGATATCCCGGCATGCTGCCCGCCTGCGACGGATACATGGTCGCGCCGGTGTCCTCGCCCGTCGTCGCCCCAGGGCACGGGACTTCGCCTGTGTAGCCGTCGTTCGGGCCGCCGTTCCACGGGATCGGGACCTCGGGCCGGTAGCAGCTGACCTGCCGGCTCGTGACGAAGACGTTCGTGACGCCTCGCACCCTGTAGCTGGCCGCGTAAGCGCTGTCGAGCTGCGTTCCCTGCGGCACGTTGCCGACTCCCGGGTCCAGGGCCGATGCGGAGGCGGGATGGGTGAAAACCGGCGATATGGCGAACAGCGCGACCACGAGTGCCATCAGGCGGTGCTTCATCCTTGCTCCCCCTCAGGACAAAGGACACGGGCGGGACGCGGCCTAACATAGCCGGGCTCGGGCGTCGTGGCAAGCGTGGCTTCAGCGCCGCTTAAGCAAAGAGCCATGCGCGCGGGCGCATGGCTCACCCCCCAACAGCCGCCAGGGACCCGACTCCCCGGCTGCACCGAATCATCCGCGCAAAGGGGCGGCGGAGGCGAACCTCAGGTGCACGATTTTCGCCTACCGCAATGGCAGTACCCCGGCTCTGGGTATCCTCGACGGGTCGTGATCGTCTCCCTCGGCGACCTCCTCCTCGACGTCTCGATCGTGCCCAGGACGCCCCTGGTCCCGGACGACGACACCGACGCCGCGATCACGATGTCGGGCGGTGGCCAGGCGGCCAACTTCTGCGCGTGGACGGCGGCCCTCGGCGATCCATCACGGCTCGTCGCGCGCGTCGGCGACGACGAGACGGGAAGGCGCCTGGTGGCCGACCTGGAGGCGAGAGGAGTCGAGGTGCGTGCGGTGTGGGCCGCCGAGCCGACCGGAGCGATCGCGGTCCTCGTCGACGGCGAGGGCAGGCGGACGATGGCGACGCAGCGCGGAGCCAGCGTCGGCCTGACGCCGGACGACCTCGAAGAGGCGTGGTTCAGCGACGCGCGCCTCCTCCACGTTCCTGCCTACTCGCTGTTCCTCGAGCCCATCGCGAGCGCCACGCGGGCCGCGATCAGGCTTGTGCGCGAGGCCAAGGGCATGCTCGCGGTCGACCTCTCTTCCGCCGCCGGGCTGCGCGCCTACGGCCCGTCGCGGATGGCCTACGTGCTGGCTCGGCTGACGCCGGAGGTGTTGTTCGCGACCGAAGAAGAGGCCGCGACGCTCGCCGTCCCCCTCGAAAGCCTGGCCCAGGTGCCGGTGCTGAAGCTTGGCGCGGCCGGCTGCCGCATCTTCGGCCGCACCATCTCGGCGCCCTCGGTCCACGCCGTCGACCCAACGGGCGCGGGCGACGCTTTTGCCGCGGCGTTCTGCGCTGCCTGGCTGCGCGGCGCGGAACCGGTGGAGGCCGCCGAGCGCGCCGTCCAGGCGGCGACACGGTCGGTGCTGGTCGCGGGGGCGAGGCCCAGCTGAGCGACTGGCTCGCGGTCGCGGGCGAGGTGCGCGAGGCGATCGCGCGCTCGGCGCCGGTGGTCGCCCTCGAGACATCGATCGTCGGTCAGGGCCTGCCCGCCCCGCACAACCTTCGCGCGGCCCGCGGCTGCGAGGCCGCCATCCGCGAGGAGGGCGCGGTGCCAGCGACGATCGCGGTCCTCGACGGGCGGGTGAAGGTCGGCCTTTCCGAGCCCGAGCTCGAGCGGGTGGCGTCCGGGTCGGTGAAGGTGAGCAAACGTGACATCGGCCCCGCGCTGGCGCGCGGCGAGTCGGGCGCGACGACGGTGGCCGCGGCGGTGCACGCCGCGTCGGTGGCCGGTATCCGGTTCTTCGCCACCGGCGGCATCGGAGGCGTGCACCGCGGCCACCCCGAGGACGTATCCGCCGACCTCGAAGCCATCGCGGCCGCACCCGTCGCCGTGTTCTGTGCCGGAGCGAAGATCGTGCTCGACCTCAGGCTCACGCTCGAGCGCCTCGAGACGCTCAGCGTCCCCGTGATCGGCTACGGCACCGACGACTTTCCCGCGTTCTACAGCCGGCGCAGCGGCTGTCCCGTCGGCGCCCGCGTCGACGACCCGCGCGGGGCTGCGGGCATGCTCGCGGCGATATGGTGGGACGGGCGTCCGCGCGGCGTGGTGGTCGCGGTGCCACCGCCACGCGAGCTGCCGGATGCGGAGGAGCTTGCCAGCCGGGCAACCGCGGAGCTCGGAGACGTGAGTGGAGGCGCGGTCACGCCACGCTTGCTTTCGCGCATGGCCGCGCTGTCAGGCGGCCGCTCGCTCGACGTCAACGTCGAGCTCGTCGTCAACAACGCACGCGTCGCCGCTCAGGTGGCGAAGGCGTATTTCAGTCAGCCGGACAGATAACGCCGGTCGGAAGCCTACTGGCCCGGCCTAGGCTTCGAACGCGGCCGGCCGCGGCGCGGCCTGGACGGCGAGTCGGGCGGGGCCATCATTTCGCACCACGCCCGGACGATGTTGGTCAGCTCGGTGGTCTGCGCGTCGACCTCGCCGAGGTCGGCGAACCTCATGAATCGCGCCGAGGGACCAGTCCCTTCGAGGTGCGGGAACCTGCCCTTGATCCTCGCGCCGCGGTTGAACATCAAGCTGACCGTCTTCTTGTCGTGCTGGACGAAGTTGGCGAAGTCTCCGTTGTAGCCGAACTGCACCGTCCCGTACTTCAGGTACTCGCCCATTCGCGAGTCGGCCCACATGACGATGTCGCGCACGCGGCGGAGCATCGCCTCCGCCGGCTTCCCCTCCATCCACCTGTCGACGTACGGGTCGCGCTTCATGGGCAAACAAAAACCGGCGGGCACGCGCCCGCCGGTTCGTAACTCTACTTCGCGCTATGACTGCCGCATGACGAGCAGCCCGAAGGCAGCGCCCTGCGGGTCGCTGAGAATCGAGAAGCGGCCGCCGGGGAAGTCGGCGGGCGCGAGCATCTCCTTCGCGCCCAGGTCGACCGCCTTCTTGTGCGACCTGTCGACGTCCGCGACGGTGAAGTAGACCATCCAGTAGGACGGCACTTCCTTCGGCACCATCGGGTTCATCTCCATGCCGCCGGCGACGCTCTGGCCGTCGAGCTGGAACTCGGTGTAGTCGCCCATGCCCTCGCCCATCGGGCTCTTCTTCAACGTCCAGCCGAAGACCTTGGTGTAGAACGACTCGGCGCCCTCGATACCGCGAGCGTTGAGCTCGGCCCAGCCGTACGAGCCGTCGGTTCCCTGGACCTCGGTGCCGAGCATGTTCTTCGGCTCCCACACCGAGATGAAAGCGCCGGCCGGGTCCTGGAACACCGCCATGCGTCCCGACTCGAGCACGTCGAACGGCGGGACGATGGTCTTCCCACCTGCCGCCTCCACCTTCTTGGCGGTCGCAGCGGCGTCGCGGGTGCCGATGTACAGGCTCCATGCGGTCGGTGCGTTCGGATCCTGCGCCGGGCCGATGCCGGCGACGTCCTTGCCGCCGAGCTTGGCGAGCGCGTAGCCGCCAGACTCCGGGCCCTGGACCTCGGCCTTCCAGCCGAACAGCTTCGAGTAGAACTCACGCGACGCGGCCGCGTCCTTGCTCGCGAGGTCGAGCCAGACCGGCGCGTTCGCAACGAACGTCTTGGCGTCTGCCATGTGCATACCTCCTGAGAAAGCCCTGGCGGGAAACCCCAGCGGTCATTCTGCCACCGGCCGATTAAGGGATGCTTAGGGCGAACCTAATGGCTCCGGTCGACCTGATCGTCTTCTCGGATTACGTTTGACCCTGGTGCTACATCGACTCGGTCAGAGTCGAGGAGCTCGAGCGCGAAGGTCTCGTCCGCGTGACATGGCTGCCGTTCGAGCTGCACCCCGAAGCGCCACCTGAAGGCATCCCGCGTGAGGCGTACTTCGGACGCGAGCGGTCGGAGCGGATGCACGCCCACCTGCAGGCGGTGGCCGAGTCGGTCGGCCTGACGATGTCGCCGCGCGACGTGATCATCAACTCCCGGCGCGCGCTCGGCGCAGGCGAGTTCGCCCGCGAGCAGGGGAGGTTCGAGGCGATGCACCGCGCCCTGTTCGAGGCGCACTGGCAGGGCACGGGCAAGCTCGCGGACGTCGATGACCTTGTGCGCATCGGCGCCGGCATCGGCCTCGACGGCGACGCTCTGCGCCAGGCGATTGAGACGGGCCGCTATGAGTCGGTGATCGACGAGAACCGGCAAACCGCTAGCTCAGCGGGCATCGATGCGATTCCGGCGCACATCTTCGCGCGCCGCTATCTGGTCATGGGCGCGCAGCCATACGAGGTGTTCAA
>CBJLKR010000127.1:0-6857 GCA_966423695.1 uncultured bacterium
GCCGCGCGCAAGCGCGCGAAGGTCTGGGGCGGATGCGTTGTCTTCATCGACGAGATCGACGCGCTCGGCCAGCGCCGCTCGGGCATGGGCGGCGGCGGAATGATGGGCGGCATGGGCATGTTTGGCGGAGGTCAGCTCGGCCTGAACATGCTGCTCGTCCTCATGGACGGCATCGACAATCCTGGCTTCATCGCGCGCCAGCTCCGCGGCCTGATCAACCTGACGCTCGACGGCCTCTTCCTTCCACGGAGGATCGGGGCCAACGGGTCCAGCCTCAACCTGCGGATACCGCCGTTGAAGGCGCCGAGCTACAACATCCTGTTCATCGGCGCGACGAACCGGCCGAACGTCCTCGATGAGGCGCTCACCCGACCTGGTCGATTCGGCCGCCAGATCACCTTCCTGATGCCGAACCGCGAGGCGCGCAAAGACATCGCGGCCCTGTACTTCGACAAGAAGCAGCATGACGCCGAGCTCGACACGCCCGCGCGCCGCGAAGAGTTTGCCCGCGTCACCGAGGGCAAGTCACCCGCGGACATCGAGCAGGTGCTTTCGCTCGCTCTTCTGTACGCGTTCGAAGAGGGTCGCTCCGCGTTCACATGGAAGGACGTGCGCGAGGCGCTCGGCAACGTGGAAGCCGGCCTCCCTATCCCGATCGAATACAACGAGAGGGACAAGATCGCGATCGCGCGCCACGAGCTCGGGCACACGATCGCATCGCACGTCTTCCAGCAGGATCACGGCCACGTCCGGCTCTCGGTGCGCCGCCGCGCGGACCCGCGGCTCGGCGAGATCGGCGGTTATCACCTCGCCATTCCGACCGAGGAGCAGTTCTCGCACTTCCGGTCGCAGCTGGCCGGGCGCGTCAGGAGCGCCCTGGGCGCGATCGCCGCTGAACGCGTCTTCTACGGAGAGAACACGACGGGCGTCTCCGAGGACCTCCGGATGGCGACTGAGACAGCCTGCGTCATGGCCGGGATCGTCGGCATGGGCGCCGACAATCTCGATCCCAAGATGTCGGCGAAGGCGGCCAACATCGGCCAGTACCTCATCTCAATCCGCGACATCACTCAAGGCATGCACGAGCAATCGACCTGGGAGGGCGCCGTGCTCAGCAATCCGCGAGGACGCCGGGTGGTCGCGCAGATACTTGGCGCCGCATACATCGACGACTGGCGGCTCATGTACGTCAACAAGGAGGCCATCGACCTCGCGGTCGAAGGTCTGTTGAGCCAGGGCGGAGAGCTCGTCGGGGACGAGATCGCCGGGTTGCTCGATTCGGTCGGCCTGCGAGAGCCGACCGCGGCCGACCCGTACCCGGACGAGATGCCGGCAGTGCCTGAGGAGCGGCCGGAGCTGAAAGCCGTCGAGGGCACAGCCTGATCCGACTCGGGTCCGCGGTCCTTATTGCCATAGTGCTGGCCGCGCTGCCGGTCGGCGCCCTCGCGCGCGATCCCGACGCTGGCCCGAACGCGCACCACCAGGCCGCGCGCCTGGCCGCGGCCGAGCTCGCGATGCAGGAGGCGACGGCCCGCCTCGCCGCCCTCGCACAAGAGCAGCCCGCCGGCGTCGCCGAGGCGATGCGCCACGAGCTCGCGGTCGCTGCGACGACATTCGCGTTCCGGCAGGCGGCTCGCCAGGAGCAGCGCTTGATCTACGACCTGGCCGGTTACGCGAGCGTCCAGAGCGCGGTGACGCCTCTCCTGCCCGGCCCGATCCAGAGCCCGATCGGCGATCTCATCTCCGGTCTCCACTCCCTCTACATCCTGGGCGGCATCGACCAGTACTACCTGGTCAACCCGCACTACACACTTCCGTACTCCAGCGCCGCCCCTCTCGCGTCGCTGCGTGCCTACTACCTCGAGGCCCAGAACCGCTACGGCATCAATGCCAGCTATCTCGCGTCGATCAACTACATCGAGAGCAAGTTCGGTCGCGTGAACGGCCCGTCGTCGGCCGGCGCGATGGGGCCGATGCAGTTCCTGCCTTCGACGTGGCAGGAGTACGGGCAGGGCGGCAACATCAACGACCCGCACGCGGCGATCCTCGCCGCGGCGCGCCTTCTGGTGCACAACGGCGCGCCCTACAACATGCGCAACGCCATCTGGCACTACAACAACAGCTTCGACTACGTCGACGCGGTCGAGTTCTTCGCCCGCGCCTACCGCACCGACCCCGGTTGGCTCGAGCGGATGTATTACTGGGACACGTTCGGGTAAACCGCTGGCCAGGCTGATCTACAACTCCATCCAGTCGCTCGATGGCTTCAACGCAGACGAGAACGGCAACTTCGACTGGGCCACGCCCGACGAGGAGGTCCACCGCTTCGTCAACGACCTCACGCGCCCGGTCGGGACCTTCCTCTTCGGCCGGCGCATGTACGAAACCATGGTGTTCTGGGAGACCGAAGGCCAAGACTCGGAAATCGAGCGGGACTTCGCCGGCATCTGGCGCGCGGCCGACAAGGTCGTCTACTCGCGGACCCTCGACCGCACCTCGAGCGCACGCACCCGGATCGAACGCGGCCTCGATCCCGCGGCTGTGCGTGCGCTGAAGGAATCGTCCCCGAAGGACCTCGCCGTCGGCGGCCCGCACCTGGCGGCCCAGGCACTCGACGCGGGGCTCGTCGACGAGCTCCAGGTGTTCGTCTGCCCCGTGCTCGTGGGCGCGGGCAACCGGGCGCTCCCGGTGCGCACCTTCAGCTGGCTCCAGCCGACCGAGACGCGACGATTCGGCAACGGCACGGTGTTCCTGCGCTACGAGGTCGATCAACTCCGCCCTTTGCGCACCTGAGGCGCCGAAGGCGCGGATCCTCGCCCCAGTCGCGCACGCGTGGCGCCAGGCCTGCGCAAGATGCGGCGGCGAGCCCGATCGTTAGAGTAAATACTCGTGGAGTACCGGATCGAACAATTGGCCCGGACCGCCGGCGTGGCGGTGGACACGATCCGCTTCTACCAGGGCAAGGGCCTGCTCGAGGCGCCGCGGCGTGAAGGCCGCGTCACCTGGTACGGCGACGCCCACGTCGAGCGCCTGAAGCGCATCAAGGAGCTGCAGCAGCAGGGCTTCACCCTCACCGTCATCCAGCGTTTCCTGTCGGGCGAGCTGGAACCGTCGGACGAGGCGCTGGTCGCCGCGGTCACGCATCCTTCGGCGCCGCAGACGCTCACCCTCGCCGAGCTGGCCGAGCGCAGCGGCGTGGCCGAGCCGCTCCTGCTCAGCCTCCAGCAGGCCGGCCTCCTCGTCCCCGCCGAAGGCGGCGAGGAGCCCCTCTATCCCGCCGACGACCTGGAGGCGATCGCCGCCGGCATGAAGCTCATCGCGGCCGGCGTGCCCATCGGGTCGCTGTTGGAGCTCGGCAAGGACTACGCCGTGGCCGTCGACCGCACCGCCAGGCAGGCGGTCGACCTCTTCGACCGCTACGTCCGGGAGCGCATCCAGGCCGAGGGCGGCGAGACCGAGGCGGCGGAGCGCCGGCTCCTGCAGACCTTCAACGACCTGCTCGAGGCGAGCGGGACGCTGGTCCGCCACCACTTCCAGCGCACGCTGCTGCGCGCGGCGCGTGAGCACATCGAGAAGCGCGGGTGAGCCGATGATCGCACCGGCGCGCGTCAGAACCTGGGAGCTGGATCGCACCCCCGACCTGGTCGAGCTCGTCGCGGCCGCGCGTGATGCCGGCCACGAGGTCATGCTGGTCGAGCGGCCGATGCCGGACGCGGTCAGCGTCGCCGCGATCGGCCGGGCCTTCGATATCGTGGCCGCGCCCGACGGCGTTGCGCTCGAGGACGCGTCCGGCCGCACAGTCGACGCCGAGCGTGGCCCGGAGCGCCTTCTCGCCGCGGCCCGGCTGTGGTCCCGCGTCGGCCCGTCGCTCGACGCGATCGCGGTCGGCGGCTTTGCCTACCGGCCCGACCGCGACCCGGGCGGCGCGTGGTCCGGCTTCCCGGCGCTGCTGTTCCGGGTCCCCGCGCTCGCGGTCGTTCGCCGGCGCGGCCGCACTTTCGCGTACGCCGCGGCGGACGGCGCGGATGAGCTCCTGGACCTCCCGGCGACCGTGATGCGGGCTCCGTCGGCGCGCCGTCTCGAGGTGACGCCCGTCCGCAACCCGCTCGCGTGGACCGCCGCGGTCGAGGGCGCCGCCGCGCGCCTGCGTGCGGGCGAGGCGGAGAAGGTCGTCCTGGCGCGCGAGGTTGTCGCGCGCGGTGACGGGGTCGTCTCGGCGGGCATGGTCGCCCGCGCGCTGCGCGCCGCGTACCCGTCTTGCTTCACGTACCTGGTCGCCGGCGCCGACGGCACCGCGTTCGCCGGCGCGTCGCCTGAGCTCCTGGTCCGCCGGTCCGGCCGGCGCGCGTACTCGCAGCCGATGGCGGGATCTGTCGCGCGCGGTGCGAGCGACGTCGAGGACGAGCGCCTGGCGGCGGAGCTGACCGCGAGCCGGAAGGACGTCGACGAGCATCGTGTGGTCGCCAGGTTCGTCGTCGACGCCCTGCGGCCCTTCGCCACGTCGGTCAGCGCGCGCGATGCCGAGGTGGTTCGATTCACGAACATCCAGCACCTCGCGACCAGCGTCGTCGCCGAGCTGCGCGAACCGGCCGCGGACCTGCTCACGCTCGCTTCCGCCCTCCACCCCACTCCGGCGGTCGGCGGGTGGCCGCGCGCGCGGGCCGATGCGCTCATCGACGCGCTCGAAGGCATGGAGCGCGGCTGGTACGCCGGCGCTGTAGGTTGGATGGATGCGCGCGGCGACGGCGAGCTCGCGGTCGCGCTTCGCTGCGGCCTTCTGTGGGAGGACGGGGCGCGGCTCTACGCGGGCGTCGGGGTGATGCCGGATTCGGATCCGGCGCGTGAGCTGGAGGAGACCGAGCTGAAGTTCAAGGCGTTGCTGACGGCGCTGACCTGATGCCCGAGCACGAGATCGACGGCGCGCGCATCCACTACGAGCGAGAGGGCGAGGGCATGCCGATCATCCTCCTCCACGCCGGCGTGGCCGACTCGCGCATGTGGGAGCCGCAGGCGAAAGCTTTCGCCAAGCATTTCGACGTCATCCGTCCCGATATGCGCGGATTCGGCTCCTCAAGCCTGCCTCCCGAGCGCTGGTCGCCGGTCGGCGACGTCCTCGGCCTGGTCGACCACCTGCACTTGAAGCCCGCGCACGTGGTCGGCTGCTCGATGGGCGGGGGCATCGCCATCG
Source organism: uncultured bacterium (assembly GCA_966423695.1). Lineage (GTDB taxonomy): Bacteria > Chloroflexota > Dormibacteria > Dormibacterales > Dormibacteraceae > 40CM-4-65-16. The sequence continues at coordinate 5,189 of CBJLKR010000127.1, forward strand.
ACTTCGCTTTACTCCACGGCGAGAGGCTGTCGAAGCTGGTGCTGGTCGCGCCTGGCGTCGGAGGAGCCGAGTTCGGCCCGAAGTATCCCGAGCTCTTCGCCGAGATGGAGGCCGCCGACAAGGCCGGTGACCACAAGGCGATGGTGGAAGCCGACGCGCGGCTGTGGCTCGACGGCCCGCGCAGGCCGCGAGGCTATGTCAAGGGCAGGGTTCGCGAGCTCTTCTTCGAGATGGACGGCAACTTCGACAGTGACTGGGAGAAAGCGCCGATGGAGGAGATCGACCCGCCGGCGGCCGAGCGCCTCCACGAGATCACCGCGCCGACCCTGGTCGTCGTCGGCGACGAGGACGCTCCGCCGATCTTCGACGCCGTCGAGCTCTTGATGGAGAAGGTCCCTCACGCGCGCAAGGCGGTGATCCACGACGCCGCGCATCTCCCGAACCTCGAGCACCCGGACGAGTTCAACCGGATCGTGCTCGAGTTCCTGCTCGAGCCATAGCCAAACCGGGAATTGGCGACGTTCCCGAAGCTCGTCTCGACCTCCGACCAGGAATTCCTGCCGCGACTCAGCTCTTGAGCGCCGAGGCAGCGGCCTCCCAGCACACGCGTTGGCCGCTCACGCTGTCCTCGCGCTTCATCTTGACCACGACCATCGTCGGCGTCGGCGCCGCGATCGCGTCCGCGATCGCCGGCTCGAGGCCTGAGCGATCCGACACCGGGCTGTAGACCAACCCGTACAGCCGCGCGACCTGCGAGAGATCGAGTCCCAGCGGTGTCGCGAATATCTCCTCGAAGACGTCGGCGTGCTCGGCCTGCGGCAGAAAGCTGAACACGCCGCCGCCGTTGTTGTCGCACACCACGATCGTCGCCTTGATCCCGTGCCGCTGCAGGGCCCACAGGCCGTTCATGTCGTGGTACAGGGAAAGGTCGCCGAGCAGCAGCACGGTCGGCACCGGGTTCCGCGCCGTGGCCACGCCCAGGCCGGTCGAGACCAGGCCGTCGATGCCACTCGCGCCGCGGTTGGCGAAGAACCTCTGCGCCGGCCGGGCGTACGGCCAGAAGCTGTCGGCCGCGCGGATCGGCATGCTCGAGCCGACGAAGGCGACGCCTGGATCGGGCAGGCGGCTCGCGAGTGCGCGGACGACGTGACCTTCGTGCAGCGGCGTCGAAACCATCGTCGCCGCTATCGCGGCCGACGCCCGCTTGCCGGCGGCGAGCCACTGCTCCCGCCAGGCGGTGCGATCGACGACGGGCAGGGTCTCGAGCAGAGGCTGCGGTTCGCATGCCAGCACGTGCGTGGCGACGTGGTCCTGGTCGCGCCACGAGCGGTCCGGGTCGACAAGGAACGTCGGCGCTGATGCGGCCGCCAGCCAGCGATTGAGCACGCGCGACGTGGGCGTGCCGCCGACGCGGACGACCAGGTCGGGGCCGTGCTGCAGCGACCAGCCGGCTCGGAGCAAAGCCTCGTAAGACTCCACCGCCGCGCCGGTCTCCAGCCGGCGCAGCTGCGAGGTCGGTTCGGCCAGCACCGGGATGCCGAGGCGCTTCAGGGCGGGCGCGAGGCGGTCGCCGTCGCGCATTTCCCCCGCCGCGACGAGAGGTCGCTGCGCGCGATGGAGCGCCGACGCCAGCGCGGCGACCTGCGCCTGGCTGGGCAGCATGCGCCCG
>CBJLKR010000128.1:0-6783 GCA_966423695.1 uncultured bacterium
CACCCCTCCTCTCCCCCCCCCCCTCGACTCCTTCTCCCCCCACGGCCCCCAGGGGCAGCGAGCGGTTCACCTCGATGATGTGCACCCCGTACAGCCGCCCACCCTGCGGGTCGGTCATCCGGCAGGCGAGGCGCACGGTCTCCTCGTCGATGTCCTGACCGCCCACGGCGACCAGGACCTTGCGGGACGTCGGCGGATGCGCATGGGAATCGGGCATATCAGTGCTGTGGGCCTCGCGTGACGCGCCGGACCAGGACGTAGGCCGCGAACGCGAAACAAACGACGGCGGTGCCGCCCGCCAGGCCCCGTGACCCGGCATCCAGCGTCTGGTGCACGGCCAGGTAGACCACCACCCACGCGCCCATCGCGAACGCCAGGACCCCCATGAAGGTAAACGGGAAACGCACCCGCCAGAATCGTATCAACCTCACACGGGGTCGCCCGAGAGGCGTCCCTATAATCAACCGGACTTGAAGCTCTTGATCGTGGGGTGTGGCCGTGTCGGCTCGCAGATCGCCGCCGACATGGACCGGGCCGGCCACGAAGTCGTCATCGTCGACCGGGACCCCAACTCCTTCTCTCGGGCGTCGACCCGTGGCGTCCTGACCCGCGAGTTCCGCGGCGATCAGGTCGTGGGCAACGGTACGGACGTCGACGTCCTGCGGCGCGCCGGAATCGAGAAGGCGGACGGCTTCGTCGCCGTGACCGAGGGCGACAATCGCAACATCATGGCCTCGCAGATCGCCAAGCACGTCTTCAAGGTCCCGCACGTCGTCACCCGCATCTACGACCCGGAGCGCGCCGAGACGTACGAGAAGCTCGGCGTGCACACCATCTGCCCGACCATCGAGGGCGCAAAGCACATCGAGCACGTCCTGATGGAGCGCAGCTGAACGCCGAATGTATGTGATCGTCGTCGGCGGCGGCACGGTCGGGTACTACCTTTCCCGTGACCTCGTCGACCGCGGCCACGAGGTGACGCTGATCGAGAAGGACGCGCGCCGAGCCGACTGGCTCGAGACGCAGCTGGGCAGCATCGTCATGCGCGGCGATGGTTGTGAGGTCCGCTTCATGAACCAGACCGGAATCGAGCGGGCCGACGCCATCATCGCGGTCACTGCGGACGACGAGGACAACCTCATCGCGCTGCAGGTGGCCAAGCGCCACTTCCGCGTAAAGAAGACTATCGCTCGCGTCAACAACCCGACCAACGTCGAGATCTTCAAGATGCTGGGCGTCGACGACGCAGTCTCCGCGACGGAGGTTCTGCTCGCGGCCCTCGAGCCGCCGATCACGAACTAAACAAAAAGGACCGCTCTCACGGAGCGGTCCTTTCCATTCGTTCTCTACGCGCCTATGAAGCCTTGCCGATCTTGTAGATCTTCGTCCCGCAGTGCGGGCACGTGCCGACCGTCGCCGGCTTGCCGTTCTTCATCGTGATCGGCTGAGGGTCTTTCATCTCAACCTTTCTCTTGTCCTTTAGACAATAGCCTTCCACTAACTCACCATCCTTTTAGAGATTCTGTCGGGAGGGCGGACTTGCCCATTCTAGGGGTGGGTTTCTGCCCAATTCAACCCCAATTCAAACCGAATTCAGCTCGGGGGCCCGGAATCCCGTGGAAAAACGGACCAAAAAGCGGCCTCGAAAGGACGTTTTGTGTCCTCGCTGAAAAGAACGAAGCGGATCTCTGTTGCCTGCCAACCATCGTTCAACGCGGCGTGCAGCGCCTCCGCCATGACGCGCGCGCACTCATCGACCGGAAACCCGGCGATGCCGGTGCCGACCGCGGGCACCGCCATCGTGCGCACGTCATGCTGCCGCGCGAGGCGAAACGCATCGTCCATCGACGAGCGAAGTGAATCGCGTGTTGTGCGTGTGCCGAGGGACATGCTCGCCGCGTGCACGACGAATCGAGCACGTAGCCGCCCGGCCCCGGTGATCGCCGCCTCGCCGACGCGGACAGGTCCATGAGCATCGCACTCGTCCTGGATTGACGGCCCACCCGCGCGACGGATCGCGCCCGCCACGCCGGCGCCGAGCACTAGCTCGTTGTTCGCGGCATTGACGATAGCGTCGACCTCTTGCTCGGCGATGTCGCCGGTGACGATCACGATGCGCGCCGGAGGGATTCCCAGACCTCCTTCATCCTGTCTTCGAGAATCTCGGGCGTCGCCTTGACGATCCCATGGGTCCCGACGGCTTCGATGGTCAGCGACGCGCACGCCACACCACACACGACAGCGTCCTGCAAGCCTCCGCGCTGCGCGCCGGTGGTGAGCCAACGCGCGAGCATCCCGCCGGCGACGGCGTCGCCCGCGCCCGTGGTGTCGAACGCCGGGTGCTTGGTCAGCGCCGGCACGTGGATGCTGCCGTCTGACGTGTGCACTGTCACGCCGTGGTCGCCCTTCTTGATCACGAGGCCGTCGAGCCACCACTGACGCCGAAACTCCTCCGGATCCTTGCCGCCAAGCTCGGCGTACTCGTCCTCGTTGCAGAAGTACCAGGCGGCGCGCCGGAGAACGTCCTTGGCCGCCGCGGTGTGCTTCTTCAGGTAGGACAGCATGGCGTCGGCCGCGAGCAGCTTCGCGCCGTGCAGCTTGCGGATCGCGTCGACCTGCCGGTCGGGCCGCATCGAACCCACGAACGCCCAGCCGGCGAATTCGCGTGGCACGTGTGGCTTCCACCGGTCGTAGATGCCGTCTGAGTTGCCGAGGTCGACGTTTTCGCCGTCCTCCTGTCGCGCCTTCCAGCGATAGGTCGGTGTGTCGAGGACGTGGATGAGGCTTGTGTCGATCGGGCGTCCGTCGAACGCTTTGGCGACCTTGTCGACCGCATCGTGTCCCATGGGCGCCGAGACCTTGACCGGCGTGAGCAGGCTCGCCGCCAGCGCGAAGTAGACGGCGGAGCCACCGAGCTCGTCTTTGACCTTGCCGAACGGGCCCTCGCGCGTGTCGAGCGCGACGGACCCGATCGCGAGCAGCTCGCCGGGCTCAGGCACGCCTGCCGGTCCCGCTCGCGGCCGTCACTACGTGCCGCGCGTAGCGCAGCTTCTCGAGAAAGTCCGCCGGATCGCGGTACTCCTCCATCTCCATCCAGCTCCGGCCGAGCTCTTCGGCGGAGTGGGAGTCCGAACCGGTCGCCGCGACTTTGCCCAGCTCGTCAGCGAGCCGCGCCGCTGCCTGGTTGGCGTCGGGATCGCACCACGGGTTGTACGTCTCGACGATGTCTATGCGCGGCGCGAGCTCGGCGATGCGGTGCGGGCTGAAGTGCGCGCGCTGGCGGTCGAGCGGATGCGGCACATACACGAGCCCACCCATTTCGTGAATGTGGTCCATCGCCTCCTCTGGCGTGAGAAAAGGCTGGACGCGGCTCGTGATGAACAGCCCGATCACCTCGCCTTCGAGCGTCTTGGCCTCCTCACCGGCGATGGCGAGCTCAGGCGCGATGCGGACGAAGCTCAAAGCTCCCTCGACCGTGTTGTGATCGGTCAGCGCCAGCCTGTCGAGTCCGCATTGGCGCGCCCGTTCGATCAGCTCCTGAAGGGAGCTCCTGCCGTCGTGTGAGAAGTGCGAATGGAGGTGAAGGTCGACGCGCAGCATCCGCGCGTCGTCAGACCGTCGCGGCTTCTTCGAGCATGCGGCGGCGCCGCCTGCCGAACAGCGGGATGACCCGCCCCGGCCTGCGGCTGATGCACGCCTGCTCCATCAACGCCGCCTGCGCGTCATAGATGATCTCCATCACCTGCTCGGGCCGGCGCTCGCGACCCAGTCGCGCGGGTAGCTCAGGGTGCGCGCCTCGCAGCACGGTCATCAGGCGCGGTATCAACCAGCCGGGAACGATGCGAACCCGCTGGACCAGGCACTCCTCGACCCAGAAAAGCAGCTCATCGGACTCACGTAGCAGGCGCCGCGGCGTCATCGTGCACTTGCCGTGACGATGCCACCGCTGGATCCGCTCCTGCTCCTCGATGGTCTGCTGAAGCATGGGCCGCAACCCACTATATCAGCGCGTTGCGACGGCACCGACACGTGTCGGATAGCACAGCGTCCGCCATCCGTCGTCGGCGGGGACGAGGTGCACCTGACGGTCGAAGCTCCATTCCTTCCACTGCTGTCGCACGCGGTAGCGCATGACCAGACGAGCGACGTTGCTGTACGTCTGCTCATGCAGGTGGTCGGTCCACTCGTCGAGGAGCGTCACGCTCGCGACCTGCATGTCCAGGATCTCCAGCCACTCATCCAGTCGAGGCATCTCGCGGACGAAGTTCTGAATCCCGCCCCAGGCGCGCTGCGCATCCTCGGCGAGCATCTCCCACATCTCCTCGAAACGCCCCTCGGCGTGGAGGCGCATGAAGAGCATCTCGGCCGTCGCCGGGGCCGGTGCGTGATCGGGCTCCGCCGCCTCCCAGAAGACCCGATCGAACCACAGGACCAACGCCGCAAGCGGCCGCGTGCGCCACAGCCGCCTGAGCCGCCTCTTGACCATTGCCGCTAGATGTTGTGTGATCTCCACAGACTCTATACAGAATGTGGATAACTGGCAAGCCCAGAGATGGCGTCGGATGATCCGAATCGGTGTAGCCGCCTGGCGTCTGCCGCCGCGGCCTCAGCGTCCGCCGATGCGGCGAACCACCTCCGCGACCTCCTCGAGCGGCACTCCCACCGGACAGACCGCCGCCGCGGCGGACAGGTCCGGCGTCTCGCCGTCGAAGTCTGACGACGCCTAGTCGAGCCGGGAGTAAAGGCGCATATAAGAGGACGCGAGGTCGGGCAGCCGCGTGCGCCCGACGCGGCTTGCGGCGAGTGCGCACAGCCCGCAGTTTATGCACCTGGTGAGGCTCGGGTGACGCGAGCGCTCCCCCGGCGTGACGGCGTGGATTCCGTCGCTCGCGTACGTCTGGAGCAACGCCCGCGCCTGCGGCCGCGCGCGGGAGAGGCGGCGACGCGTGAGGTGCACGCCGTACGCGAAGGCGAGCTTGGCGAGGGAATCGGCGCGTCCCATCTACCGGCCCGCCATGAGGCCGCGCATCGCACCCTGAGCAAGCTCTTCCTCGGCCCACCCAGCGTGGCCGAGCACGGGCGCGCGGCCGAGCCACGCGCCGCGGACGAAGTCTCGCGCGGCGTCGAACTTCTGCGCGGCGCTCCAGCCCAGCTCTCGGCCCACCACCTCGGCGGCGCGCAGGACGCATGCGGCGCCCGCGCATGGCCCGGCCGCGATGCCTACCCGGCGAAACGCGTCGGCCAGCGAACGCACCTGCTCGTGCCTCGTCGCGTAGACCAGCTCGCCCTCGGTGACCGGCTCGCAGCGGCACAGGATGCGTGACGTGCCGCCTTCGTCGAGAACCTTCTCGGCGTTCGACCCGTGCCGAGACTGCAGCTTCATCGCGGCGAGGGCCGGGATGCCGCACTTCGCCGCCAGCTCCGCGGGTGGCGTCACGTCGGATTCGTTGCCGGGGAGGGGTAGCTTCGCGGTCTCACACGTTGCGCGGTGTCCGAGCTTGCGGCATACGGCGTCGGACGTCTGCTCCGCCATCAGCCGGTACATCGACAGCTTGCCGCCCGCGATGCTTATCAATCCGTCCGCGCCCTGTCCCGAGTGGTCGATGACCTCGTACCGGCGCGACAGCTCGTCCTCGTACCGCCGCCACTTGAACAGCGTGGGACGGACGCCGGTCGTCGTTCGCACCGGGCGGTATTGGCGGATGGACGGGAACACGCGCTCGAATCCCTGCAGCAGGTAGTCGACCTCGTCCTCGAGCACGTCGACCGAATCCAGGTCGCCGTAGAAGTCGTCGTCGGTCGTGCCGAGGAGCGTGAAGCCCCCATGCGCGACCATCAGCAGGTCGCGCCCGTCAACCGATTCAGCGCTGATCGAGAACTGGGAGATGCGGTGCGGGTAGACGATGTGGATGCCCTTGGCCGGGCGCAGCTCGACCGTGACGCCCGCCATCGCCGCCACCTCGGGCGACCAGGGCCCCGCCGCGTTGACGACGACGCGGGCGCGCGCCTCCGCGGCGACGCCGTCGGGCCCGTGGTAGCGGACGCCGATGACCTTGCCGCCGTCGCGGATGAGCTCGGTCACGCGCGAATGGTTGAAGGCGCGCGCGCCGTGCGCGACGGCGTCCTGCACGTTGGCGAACACGAGCCGGTGAGGGTCGACGCCCCACTCCTCCATCGTCACGGCGCCGACGATGTCCGGGGCCAGTCCCGGCTCGACCTGCAGCGCCTCCTGGGGCGTCAGGCGGCGATGAGGGTGCGACCTCTTCAGCGGCTGGAAGCGGTCGTACACCTCCATCGCGGTCTCCATGCGCTCGATGTTGTTCTTGTCGTGCGGCAGCACCGGGATGATGAAGACGACGCGATAGACCAGGTTGCGCGAGATGCTCACGATGTGGCCGGCGTCCTCGCAGGAGAGCCGCGTGGTGTCCCAGTCGAACTCGAGGTAGCGCGGACCGCCGTGGATCATCCAGCTCGAGGCGCCGGTGGTACCCGCGCCGTAGTCGCCCTTGTCGAGCACGAGCACCGAGAGGCCGCGGAGGGAAAGGTCGCGCGCGACGCCCGCGCCCGTGACCCCGCCGCCGATGACGACGACGTCGTAGGGGCTCGCCACGCTCACGACGACAGATTAGAAGGCTCTACACCGGGAGGGTGAGCAGGCGCGCTTGCCCGGCCGTTGGGCCGGGTCGGCTACTACTGGGGTCCCGCGCGCAGCGCGAGAGGCCGTGAGAGGGAACCGGCCAGGTTCCCTCTCGTGTTTAGGACGCTTGCTGCTCCTTCTGATAC
>CBJLKR010000129.1:0-6775 GCA_966423695.1 uncultured bacterium
CATCGACGTCCCTGGCGACTTCAGCGCCGCGGCCTTCTGGCTGGCGGCCGCCGCCCTGACCCGCTCCCCGCAAGTTCGCCTGCTCGGCGTCGGAGTGAACCCCACGAGGACCGCCTTCGCCGAGACTCTCGTCGGCCTGGGCGTCGAAGTCCGGCGGCAGAAGCCCCGGTTCGAGGCGAACGAGCCCGTCGCCGATCTCGAGGTCGTGTCCGCCAACCCGTCGCGGCCGCTGCGGGTCGACGGCCGGGCCGCCGCCGAGATGATCGACGAGCTCCCGGTCCTCGCCGTGGTCGCGACGCAGCTGCCCGGCGAGAGCGTGATCGCGGGCGCCTCCGAGCTGCGCGTCAAGGAGTCCGACCGCATCGAGGCGATGGCGGAAGGGCTCTGCGCGATGGGCGCCGATATCCAGGTAGAAGCGGACGGCTGGGTCGTGCACGGTCCGCGCCAACTCGAGGGCGCGCGCGTCGATTCGCGCGGCGACCACCGGGTCGCGATGGCGCTCGCCATTGCGGCGCTCATCGCGGAAGGCAAGACCGAGATCGACGGCGCCGAGTGCGTCGACATCTCGTACCCGGGGTTCTTCGACCACCTGGAATACCTCGCTTGAGGGTCCGAAGCGAGATCGACGTCGACGTCGTCGCGCTCGAGCTGTACGAGCTCGAGATCACGGCGCCCCGCGACGACTTCGAGCTCGAGGTCAAACGGGCGACCCAGGCCGTCCGCTCAGGCGCCATCGGGCCGACCGATCGCGCGCGGGAGCTGTACCGCCGCTTCGGCACCGACCCGACGCGCACGCGCCCATCGTCCGAGGCGCTGCTTCGCCGGATGAAGAGGGGCGAGCCGCTGCCGCGCATAAACTCGCTCGTCGACGTGGCGAACGCGCTGTCCGTCCAGCTCCAGGTGCCGGTCGGTCTTTACGACCTCGGCAAGGTCAAGGGCGAGGAGCTGGTCGTGAGGCTCGGCCTGAAGGGCGAGTCGTACGAAGGCATCGGCAAGGACCGCGTCAACGTGGAGGGCCGCATCTGCGTCGCCGACGCCGAGGGCGCCTGCGGCAACCCGAGCGCGGACTCGGCGCGCACGATGATCACGACCGCGACCGAGAGCGCGGCCTGGATCTACTTCCTCCCGGTCGCCGACGACGACGTCGATCGCACGGCCGAGCTCATCGCCGTCTTCGGGCGCGGCCTCGTCCGCATGATGCAGATTTAAGTTGGCTTTATGAGGGCGGCAGCTGCGGAGGAGGTGCTGTGCGTGCGCCGCGAGGACATATTTCCCGACGGCGCGTGGCACGGGTTCATAAGCGATGACCTCGACCGCCACCAGTCGGTGATCCGGGAGCGTCACTTCTTCAAGCCGCGGGCGGAGGTGGAGAACGATCCCAGCTTCCAGCAGATCATCCCGTACGTCGTCTTCAGGCATGGCGATCGTTACCTGCTCACGCATCGACTTCGCGCGTCGTCTGAGCGCAGGCTCCGCAAGCAGTACTCGCTCGGCGTCGGCGGGCACATCAACCCCTCGGACCTCGAGGCCGGCGATCCGATCCTCGACGGGCTGAAGAGGGAGTGGCGCGAGGAGGTCGTCTACGGGGGCAAGTTCGACGCCACGCTGCTGGGCCTGCTCAACGAGGACTCGTCGCCGGTGTCGAAGGTCCACCTCGGCGTGGTGTTCTTGGTCGACGGCGATACGCCGGACATTCGCATCCGCGAGACGGACAAGCTTGCCGGCGAGCTGCTCACGCTCGAAGAGATGCGCATGTACTACCTGGCGATGGAGTCGTGGTCGCAGATCGTCTACGACAGGCTCGTCGCGGGCGCGGCGTGAGGTACATAGACGTCGGCGGCGCGCACGTCTCCGTCATCGGCCTGGGCGCATGGCAGTTCGGCTCCACCGAATGGGGCTACGGCCGCGACTTCGCCCAGAATGTCGCCGGCGACATCGTGCAGCGGGCGCTCGACCTGGGCGTCAACCTGATCGACACCGCCGAGATCTACGGCATCGGCCGCTCGGAGCGCATCGTCGGCGAGGCGATCAAGGGGCGGCGCAACCAGGTCTTCCTGGCCACGAAGCTCTTTCCGATCGGCCTGCCCTTCATGGTCCGCACGCGGGCCCGGGGGAGCGCGCGCAGGCTCGCCGTGGATCGGATCGACCTCTACCAGCAGCACTGGCCAAGCCCACTGTTCCCACCCGCATCGACGATGCCGCGCTTCCGCCGCCTGCTCGACGAGGGCCTCGTGCGCCACGCGGGCGTGAGCAACCACGACCTTTCGCAGTGGCAGGCGTGCGAGCGCGCCCTGGGCGGCGAGGTGCTTTCCAATCAGGTCCGCTTCAGCCTCGTCTCCCGCGCGCCGGAGCGCGAGCTAGTGCCGTGGGCGCAGCGCGAGGGCAGGATCGTGATCGCCTACAGCCCGCTCGGCCAGGGCGTGCTCTCCGGCAAGTACCAGGATGCGCCGCCTTCGAACTTCCGCCGCATGCGCGGCGAGTTCAGCGCGGCGTCGCGCGAGCGGCGAGGGCCGCTCGTGGACGCGCTGCGTGAGATCGCTACCGCACACGGCGCGACGCCCGCGCAGGTGGCGCTGGCCTGGCTCGTTCGCAAACCGAACGTCGTCGCCATCCCCGGCGCGTCGAGCGTGAAGCAGGTCGAAGAGAACGTCGCCGCCGCCGAGCTCGTGCTGACCGACGACGAATCGGCACGACTGGATAACGTGAGCGCATGAAGCTGGAGGCGGTCGAGCTCCGACGGATCAAGCTCGCACTGGTCGCGCCGTTCGAGACGTCGTTCGGCGTTCAGACCGAGCGCGACGTGCTCCTGCTCCGAGCGTTCACCGACGCGGGCGAGGGGTGGGGCGAATGCGTCGCGGGCGAGGAGCCGACCTACTCGTCGGAGTACGTCGACGGCGCTCAGCACGTGCTGATCCATCACCTGCTGCCCCGCCTGCTCAACCGCGATTTGACCGCCGAGAACGTGGCGAGCCTGCTGCACCCCGTCCACGGCCACAACATGGCGAAGGCGGCGATCGAGACCGCCGTCCTGGACGCCGAGCTCCGCGCCAGCCGGGAATCGTTCGCGAAGTATTTCGGCGCCGTGCGCGGCGAGGTTGATTGCGGCGTCTCGGTGGGCATCCACCCGACGATCGCTGCGCTGCTCGACACCGTCGGCGGCTACCTGGAGCAGGGCTACCGCCGCATCAAGCTCAAGATCAAGCCGGGCTGGGACGTCGAACCGGTGCGCGCGGTGCGCGAGAAGTACGGCGACGTGCCCCTGCAGGTCGACGCCAACACGGCGTACACGCCCGCCGACGCCGGCCAGCTCGCCAAGCTCGATCCCTTCGGCCTGCTGCTCATCGAGCAGCCGATGCGCGAGGAGCTCGTGTTCGCGCACGCCGAGCTCGCGAAGATGGTGCGCACGCCGATCTGCCTCGACGAGTCCATCCACTCCTGGCAGGCGGCGGCGGACGCGATCGCGATCGGCGCCTGCCGGATCATCAACATCAAGCCCGGCCGCGTCGGCGGGTACCTCGAGGCGCGCCGGATCCATGACCTGTGCGCCGAAAGAGGCGTGCCCGTGTGGATGGGCGGCATGCTTGAGACGGGAGTCGGCCGGGCGGGCAACGTCGCCATGGCGGCGATGCCGAACTTCACGCTCCCGGGCGATACCTCGGCGTCAGACCGCTACTACCACCGCGACATCACCGAGCCGTTCGTGCTGCGCGACGGCCGCCTGGCGGTCCCGAACGGACCGGGTCTGGGGGTGACCGTCGACGAGGAGTTCGTCGAGTCGATCACGCACTGGCAGGGGACGCTGGGTCGGAGCGGGCTGCGGGCCCGCGGCTAGGGCGCCATCAGGTCGGTCATCGCCCACACGCCCCCGGCGGCGCCGAGTCGCTGGAGCCCGAACTGGTCTTCGATGGTCGCCAGCAGCGCGTAGTGGTCGTAGCGGCGTGCGCTAGTGACGTGCGTCGAGTTCGGGCGGATCACCAGCGTCAGCACCGAGTTGGCGCTGTCCTCGCCCTCGTCCCACGTGAGGAAGAGGACGCCGCCGTCCTTCCACGCCGAGGTGGCCATGATCGCGGGCACGGTTTGCGCGAGCCACGCGTCGGCCACCGCGGTCGAGCAGTCGTGGCCGTCGTGGCACATGCCCGGCGTGATCCACACGAACTGCGGCGCGTTGCCGCTCGACATATCGCTCGCGAAGCGTGTGAGGGGCACCACCTCGTCCGGGCAGGAGCCGCCGAAGTACGCGAACGGGTTGTGTTTCAGCGCGTACGGGTAGCCGCTGTTGAAGCAGCCGTTGTTCATGCCCTCCATGTATGCGCGCCAGGAGATCCCCGCGCCGGTGAGCTGAGCGCCGAGGCCCCCGGCCGGAAGCGGGTGCCAGCCGTCGTCGGCCACTCCCCATGTGCTCCCCGACGTCATGGCCAGGTAATTCGGCAGGCTCGGGTGGCTGACGCCGTGGTAGTCCGTCGCCACGCGGTAGTTGCGGGCGAGGCTCGCGGTGTAGCCGCCGGCGATCGCCTGCAGGTACGAGCGGTTCTCCATCACGATCACGAAGACGTGCGGCTGCGTTGGTGAGCCGATGGGAGAAGGCGCCGGTGTCGGGGTGGGCGAGGGCGCCGTCTCGACGTTGCCGAGCGGCGTCTCGGTGGGCTTGGCCGCCCCTGGCGCAGCGCCTCCGCACGCCACGCCGAGCACCGCGATGAGTGCGACAAGCGCTGACCTCGGGGTCCACCAGGGCATCCGGATTGACCAGCCTACGCTCTTAGACTGACGGTCTACATGCCCCCGAAAGTTGTCGGCCTGCGGTGCCGCGAATGTGGAACGGAGTACGAGCTCCAGGCGACCCACGTCTGCGAGATGTGCTTCGGCCCGCTGGACGCGGTCTACGACGAGGCCGTGCTGCGCCAGGTCGTCTCGCGCGAGCGCATCGAGTCCGGCCCCAAGTCGATGTGGCGCTACCGCGACCTGCTTCCGGTCGAGGAGAGCGTCAACGTCGTGACGCTCGGCGAAGGCTTGACGCCGCTCGTCAAGGCAGATCGCCTCGGCGAAGAGCTCGGGCTGCGCAACCTCTACCTGAAGAACGACTCCATGAACCCGACGAACTCGTTCAAGGACCGCGTCGTCTCGGTGGCGATCTCGTGGGCCCGCGCCCACGGTTTCGAGACGATCGCCTGCGCTTCGACGGGCAACCTCGCCAACGCGGTCGCCGCCTACGCGGCTCGTGCCGGGCTCGAATGCTTCGTGTTCATACCCGTCGACCTCGAGCCGGCGAAGGTCGCGAGCATCTCGGTGTTCGATCCCAACGTGGTCGCGGTGCGCGGCAACTACGACGAGGTCAACCGCCTGTGCTCGCAGCTCGTCGAGTCGACGCCGTGGGCGTTCTGCAACATCAACATCCGGCCGTTCTATGCCGAGGGGTCGAAGACGCTGACGTTCGAGACCGCCGAACAGCTCGGCTGGAAGCTGCCGGACGAGATCATCATCCCGATCGCGTCGGGCTGCCAGTTCGTCCGCCACCGCCAGGCGGCGCGCGAGCTCGTCCAGTACGGGCTCGTGCGCTCCGACCGCGTGCCGGCGTTCACGGGCGCCCAGGCGCTGGGCTGTGCGCCGGTCTACAACGCGTTCCAGGCGGGCGAGGACCGCGTGCTGCCGGTGAAGCCGGACACCATAGCGCGTTCGATCGCGATCGGCAACCCGTCGGACGGCGTCTACGTCAACCGGATCGCGCGCGAGACCGGCGGGGTCGTCGAGGCGGTGACGGAGGAGGAGATCGTCGAGGCGATGCGGTTGCTCGCCAGGACAGAGGGCATCTTCACCGAGACGGCGGGCGGGGTGACGATCGGCGTGCTGGCCAAGCTCGCACGTGCGGGTCGGTGGCGCGGAGACGAGACGATCGTCGCCTACGTCACCGGGCACGGCCTGAAGACCGCCGACGTGCTCGCCTCGGTGAACGGGCACGCGCGGCGGGTGGAAATAGAACCTTCGCTAAAGTCGTTTCGCGAGAAGGTGGAGATCTAAGGCTTGGCTCAGTTTCGAATTCCCGGCCCGCTGCGGCGCCTGTCCGACGGGCAGGTCATGGTGCCGGTCGAGGCATCCGACCTCGCGTCCGCGATCGCGGCGCTGGACGCCCGTTACCCGGGCTTCCGCGACCGGCTGCTCGACGAGAACGGCGAGCTGCGGCAGTTCGTCAACGTCTACCTCAACGACGAGGACGTGCGCCTCGGTTCGGGGCTGAAGGAGAAGGTTGGCGCCGACGACGAGATCGCGATCGTCCCGGCGGTGGCGGGCGGCTAACTCTTCCCCGCTTGCGGGGAAGTACCCGGCGCAGCCGGGGGGGGCTTAAGATCGCGCCGATGGCTCGGAGGCGGCTCAAGCTGATCTTCGGCCCGGCCCTGGTCAAGGAGCCGGTGATCTACCAGCTCGGCCGAAACTTTGAGATCGTCACGAACATCCGGCGCGCCGACGTGACGAAGGACCAGGGCTGGGTCCTGCTCGAGGTGTCGGGCGAGCCGGACGAGCTCGACCGAGGGGTCCAGTTCCTCGAATCCAGCGGGGTCAAGGTCGAGCCCGCCGAAGGCGATCTGGTCGAGTAGCCTGCGGGCGTGACCACAGACGTCAACGTCGCGATCATCGGCGCCGGCCAGGCCGGCCTCGCGACGAGCTGGTACCTGACCCAGGCGGGTGTCGAGCACACCGTCCTCGAGGCGGGACGGGTGGCGGAGACGGGGCGGTCGCGGCGATGGGACTCCTTCTGCCTCGTCACCCCCAACTGGAACCTCAG
>CBJLKR010000130.1:0-6771 GCA_966423695.1 uncultured bacterium
ATGGGTGTCGGAGAAGGTGGCCGAGGAAGTCAACCGCGAACAGGGAAGCCCCGAGGCGCATATGCGAAAGCTGCGCGAGATCGACGAGAAACGCAAACGCGGCGAACTGACCCAAGAGCAGGCCGCGGAGGCGGAGGCGAAGATCATCGAGCAGTACACCTCGAGCCTGACCCCGATCAAGCAGCCGGAGGGTAGCAGTGGCTGAGGAGAAAGCGAAGCGGGCCGAGCGCCACGCCGAGCGGGTTCAGGATGGGCCGCGGCGGGGGGTCAAGAAATCCTTGGCCGCTGCAGAGATTGCCCAGCAGGCGCGGCGGCAACTTACCGAGATCACGGGGCTCGAGCCCGAGACGGTGACGGCGATCGAGCAATATGAGGACGCCACGTGGCGGGTGACGGTTGAGCTGCTCGAACTCGAGCGAATCCCGCAGAGCGACGACGTCATCGGCACCTACGAGGTTGACCTCGACAGGAGCGGCGAGCTGCTCAGCTACCGTCGGATCGGCCGTTACCCCCGCAGTCAGTCGCAGCATCCACAACAAATCCGGAGCGGATGATGAGCGCAGTACCGGGTGCAGGAGGAGCGATGGTCCCGTCCGGGGCGGCGGTCAGCGTGCCTGCGTCCGATGCCCCCAGCAACCTCGGGGAGGTGCTCGAGCGGGTCCTGGACAAGGGCATCGTGATCGCCGGGGATATCCAGATCAATCTGCTCGACATCGAACTCTTGACGATCAAGCTCCGACTGATCGTGGCGTCCGTCGAAACCGCGCGCCGAATGGGTCTGAAATGGTGGGAGAGCGATCCGTGGCTTACCGAGAGCGACGATGACCGGCGCTCCCTGCGCGACCGGATGGCACGCGTCGAGCGCCTGCTCGAGCAGGGTGCTGGGCGCGATCAAGTGGAAGATGGTTGAATCCAAGGGCGGCCCTCAGGCCGAGAGCGGCCTCTACGTCTACTGCGTCGTGCCGACGACGGCCGCTTGCCCGATCGAGGACGTGCCCGGCGTCGCTCCCGATTCCGGCGTAGAGAAGCTGACCGACGGTGACCTCACGGCGCTCGTAAGCCACGTGCGGCTCGAGGAGTTCGGATCGGACGCACTCAAGCGGAACCTCGAGGACTTGCCGTGGCTGGAACGGACAGCCTTCGCCCATGATGCTGTGCTCGCGCGTGCGCTTGCCGCCGAGGCGGTGGTGCCCTTTCGCATGTGCACGATCTTCGCCGACGAGGATCGCGTTCGCGAAATGCTCGTCGCCGAACGAGGCATCCTCCTAGGTTCGCTAGCCCGCCTCACCCGGCGGGCAGAATGGAGCATCAAGCTGCTGATCGATTCTCCAAGGCTCGAAGCGGCGCTGAGCCGGCACGGCCGGTTACCGCCTGGTGCCGCCGCCTCCGGCGCAAGCGATACCACACCTGGCCACGCTTTCTTTGAGCGGAAGAAGCTCGACCGGCGCTCGCGCGAGCAGGCGCGATCGGTCGCGCGGGCTACCGCCGTGCAGATCGACGAGCGCCTCCGGCAACAATCAGTGGCTTCCACGCACCTGCCGCCGCTGCGGCGCGAGCTGTCGCACGAACCCGGCGAGATGGTGCTCAACGCCGCCTACCTCGTCGATCGCAAAGGAGAGCAGGCGTTTGCAACGCTGGCGCGCGAACTCGCAGAACGACACGACGGCATGGGAATCAGGCTGACGGTTACGGGTCCCTGGGCGCCGTACAACTTCGTGTCCATGCAAGAGGACGCCAGGTGAACGTCGAGGCGGCGTTGCTCAACGAGGAGGCACCGCTGCTCGGTTCCGATCGGGACGTGGCGCTGGTCGAGGTGCTGGATCGGGCGCTCGGAGCGGGCGTTGTCATCAGCGGTGAGCTCACCATCTCGCTCGCCGACATCGACCTGGTGGAGCTCAGCCTCCGTCTCCTGGTCGGGTCCGTAGGCGCGATCCGCGGCGATCGTTCCGACGACGGGAGCTCGCGAACGATTGCCCCCGAACCGGACGACGCATCCGGCAACCCACGCGACACCTCCAGCGAAGGTCAGTGATATACGCGTACGGCATCTGCGAGGCCACTCGCACCCCATCACCGGCTGACCGACGCGGACTCGGCGGGGCGAAGTTACGCACGCTGCAATCTGGTGGGCTCGCTGCGGTCTACAGCTGTCACCGCTCGCTCCGCCCCCAGCCATCGCGTGAGCTCATCCTCTCGCACGAGCATGTGGTCGAGGCAATGATGACGCGCGGTCCGGTGCTGCCGCTTCGGTTCGGAACGCAGCTAGAGCGGCCCGAACACCTCGCGTCCGCACTCGAGGCGCGCCGAGAGGAAATGATGCAGGCGCTCGAACGCGTCCGGGGAAAGGTCGAACTCGCGGTGCGGGTCATACCCACCCACTCCTTACGCACGAGAGCGGCTGTGGGCGAAGGATACGGCCGACGATATTTACTGGCTCGCGTCGAGGAGCATCAGCGCGCGGAGCAGGTGGCACGAGACCTTCATGATCCGCTCGCGAGCTTGGCTTCGGAGAGCATCCTGCGAGAGCGCGTCGAGCCTCCAGCGATCATGGTCGGTGCATATCTAGTCCCAACCCATGCCGTTCCCGCGTTCCGCGCGTCGGTCGAGCGCGTAGCCGCTGATAACCGCGATTTACGCGTCGTCCTGACAGGACCCTGGCCGCCGTACAACTTCGCCACCGAGGACCGCCGGTGAGGCTCGAGGCGGACAAAGAGGACGTCGGACGCGGCCTCGCTCAACTTGTGCTCACGCTCGTTGAGCTGGTCCGTCAGCTGATGGAACGTCAAGCGATCAGGCGAGTCGAGGGCGGAGATCTGGACGATGAGGAGATCGAGCGCCTCGGCCAGGCGCTCATTGCGCTCGAGCAGCGCATGGACGAGCTTAAGGATGACTTCGGCCTCGAGGATAAGGATCTCAACCTCAACCTCGGGCCGTTGGGCAACCTTCTCTAATCGCCTTCGGGGCGCACCATTGGCGCGCCCCGGCGGTGATGCTCACCTACCTGAGGTCGCGCCGAAGGTTCTCATTTCCCAGGGTGTACGTGACCTCAAACCACGTCAGAGTCTGGATCCAGAAACTGTCGCACCTTATCTTTGGCCACTCGTTCCGCGATCCGGGCGCCTCCCCTTTCTGCTATTCCGCCCACGACTTCCGACAGTTGCTCGGGTTCGCCGGCCCCGAGTTGGAGCCGGTTGGCCTTCTCGGCAAAGCGCAGATACGTATCGACGCTGGCCACGACCACCCGCGCGTCGACGCGCAGAAGCTCAATCCCGACGAGGGAGACCCGCGCGAAGATGTCAATGACGACCCCCTTGTCGAGGATCGTTCCGACTACGTCCGCGAGCGAGCTCGTCTCGGTTTGGCGATCGAGCGCTCCTGTGCCACTGGGTTCAATTGCCATCTCTCACCCCCGTGTAGTCGCCATCGCGTCCCCGGAACGTGCTAGAGACGATCAACTCCGTCTAGCGGTCGTCGATGCGGGCGCAGACTTGCAGGATGCAAGATTACCCGTGAGTTCTGGGGTCAAACCCCCTCCAGCGCCCGCTCAGGGTCACCGACCTAGCTGCTCGCGGCCCTCGCGGGTCACCGAGGTGCGAATGATCGGGACCTTTCCGCGAGCCAGTTGGCCCTCAGCGGCTGAAAGATGTTCGCGAGCGCCATGGTCGGGTGTGAGAGGCTTTCGCTTGCGGCATGGGGCAGGTCGTCTGTTCAGAGATTCAGCTCCTCCGCTTTTGCCGTCATGAGCTCCAGGCCAAAGACTTCGGCCAGGAATGCCTTGATGGCGGGAGACGAGCGCTGGTCGGACACGGCGTGATATGCCACTCCCGGCGCCTGCGGGCCGACGTCGTGCGTGAAGCCGTGCATCGCGCCGCCATAGACGATCAGCTGGTAGTCGGTTCCCGCCGCATTCATCTTCGATGAATGCCGTCAATTGTGTGGTGGGGACGTGCGGATCCAGAGCACCGTGGCACACCAGCACCTTGGCCGTGACGTCCCCCGCGCGGGCTCGCTGTGCCGACTCGAGGCTTCCGTGAACGCTGATAGCGCCGGCGAGCTGCGCACCGGGTTCTGGCCAGCTCGAGGACCACTCGGCCGCCGAAGCAATAGCCAATCGCCGCGACCTGCCCGTTGCAAAGCGGGTGAGAGAGGAGCACATCGACGCCCGCTTGAACTCGCCGCGAGAGCTGGTGGCTTGCCGCAGGGCGCTGATGCGGCGAGCGCATGGTCTTCCCCGTCGGGCGCGGCGTAGCCGTACGGATGGCGGAAGGCGTCGGCGGCGTCCGCGGCGGGGACCGCGAATGCGAACGACACGCCGTGTCGCTCCTCGGTGACCGACACGACGACGCCGTTGGTCTGAGCGTTCCAGAGCAGGGTGACGGTGATACCGTCGTTGGTCCGCTGATCGAGCTCGCGAATCACGTCGGTTACTCGGGTCTGATGGAACTTGTCGATGTGAGTGACGGCGGCATGGTTGGGATGGTTGGCCATGGATGCCTCCTCGATCCGGTGGTTGGTGATGGTGAGACAGGTCTCCTAGCTCCTAAGCTCGCGCGGCGGGCGCCGCTGAGGGAAATGCGGGCGGTGGCGGGCGGGCGCGGGGAGCGCTGAACCAAGCGGTGCCGGGCTCCTGCCGACCGGACGAACGCGCATCGACTCGCCTCGGCCCGCCAACGCACCACCACCGCCACTATTCGGCTCGGAGGGCCGAAGCCGTCCGCGACCTCGCTGCCCAACCGGCCGGTAGCAGCGCGCCGGCGAGGGCGATCAGCAGTCCGGCCAGTGCGAGTGCCGCGAGTTCTCCGGCGCCGTAGACGTTTTGCAGGCTGGCGGGCACGCCGAGGCCTGCGGCGCCGGCCATCGCCGGTATCACGTATCGGTGCACAGCGATCCCGGCGGGAACCGCGAGCACGCCTGCGAGTAGACCCGTGCCGGCGACGGAGCAGAGCACCATCGCGACCGTCTGGCGGGGGGTCATCCCGATCGCCTTGAACACGCCGAGGTCGTGGACGCGCTCGCGGGTGTGGAGCACGACTGTGTTGAGTACTCCCAGACCGGCGGCGATCGACAGGAGCAGCGTGAGCGTGGCGGCGAGTGCGATCGCGATCTTGGCGTCGCCGGTCTGGTTGATCGAGACAGCGCCTTGCGAGCCGAGCTTCGCGCCCAGCGCGCGAACATAGGCGGCGCGATCCGTGCCGGGCCGCAAGCCGACGTCGTACTGAGCGTTCGAGGGGTCGGGTATCAGGCTCGGATTCGCGGTGGTGAGCGTCCGCCAATCGGTGAGCATGGTCAGGCCATCGTGCTGGTCATCGAATACCTCGCCCACGAGCCGGACCTGCGTCGCCCGGCCGCCCACGCCGGTGATCGTGACGGTGTCGCCGACCTTGGTGTGCAGGGCCGTCAGCAACCGCTTGGGCACGACCGCCTGACCGGGACCGGTGTACCAATGGCCGCTGGACATGGCGTAATCGATCCAGCCCGCGTCGCCGAGGAAGGCGGTCACCGGGATAGGCTGCACCAGCCCGGACACCTTGACGTACTGGTTGTCTTCCTCGAGCACGTAATGGGCGGTGCCGGGCACCGAGGCGAGCGCGGTTGCGACCGCCCGCCGGGACTGGGCGAAGGTCGGCTGCGGTCGCCCTGATGGCCCGATGCCGGCGGGGTTCGGCCCTGGGAGGTAGACCTGGAGCTGCTCGGTGCTGGTCAGGTTCAGATCGGCCACCGCGCGCTTGAGCGTTGTGACCAGCCCGACGGCGAAGGTCAGCGCGGTCACGCCGAGCAGGACGGCCGCGAGCGTCGCGGCCATGCGCGCCGGGCGAGCGAACGGCGAGGCGAGGCCGATCGTTACCGGCCGGGGCAGCCCCGCGCGGCCGAGCACGCGGTGCGCCAGATAGCCGCGGCCGGTACGCGGCGCGCGGCCGGCTGCCAGCGCCCCCGTGGCGCTGAGCCGACCAGCGCGGAGCGCGGGCAGGACCGCAGCGACTGCGGCGAGGCCGCACATGGCGAGCGGGACGGCCACGTTCACCCATGGCGGCACGCCGAGCCGCCCGACGCCGTAGACGTCCGCGCCTTTGCGGAGCACCGGGCCGGACAGCAGGTTTCCCAGCACCACACCCCCTACACATCCGACCACGGCCGGCGCACTGACCTGGGCTGTGTAGGCGGCGATGACCTGTCCAGGCGTGAAGCCGATGCTCTTGAGGATCCCGATCCGGTGATAACCGGCGATCACGGCCCCGCTGACGACGTTGGCCACGATCAGCACCGACAGGATCAGGCCGATGATCGCGAAGGCGACCACGAACGGCGTGTACACGGCCACCTGATTCTTTTGCGCCGCCCGGACCGCCAGGTAGGACTGTGCTCCCGTCACCGCCCCCGCGGGCAACGCCCTGGTCACGGCGGCGCTACCAGCGCTCACGGCCGCGGCCGTCCTCCCGCCGTGGAAGCGGTAGAGCATCTCGGCGATGGCCGGCGCGCCCGGCGAGCGCAGCGACTGGATTGCGGCTGGGACGACCCAGCCGTCGGCTGAGCGCGAGACCGAAGTGGCGAGGCCGACGACCGTCAGTCGCGGCTTCCCGGGAGCGCTGGTCACTCTCACGGTGTCACCGATCCCGACGCCAAACCCATCGGTGTTCGCCTCCATCACGACCTGACCGGTGCGCTGCGGCCAGTGGCCGGCCTGGAGGGTGACGTCGTCGACCGGGCCACCGGGCGTGGCGCGCCCGGCCAACGTCAGCGGAGGCAGTACTCCCACCCGTCCGTCCGGCGTGG
>CBJLKR010000131.1:0-6767 GCA_966423695.1 uncultured bacterium
GCGGTGCGGCCAGCCGTAGCAGACGAAGGTACAGGCGAAAGCAGCGTCGACGCCGCTTGCGCTCCCTGTGACCACGGATGAACCCTTTGGCAGGGACTTCACGTATTCCGTCACGCGAGCCGGCGCGGTGTAGTGCCGGCTGCCGATGATCGCGACTCGCGCCACTGCTAACCGGCGGTGGAAGCGCTCTTCCCGATCGAGTGGATGTTCTTGTCGAACATATCGCGCAGCTTCTTCGCCTGGCGGTCGTAGTCCTCCGGGTTGGGCCAGCTGTCGCGCGTGTCCAGGACCTCGCGCGGAACGCCAGGGACGCGGTTCGGGATCTGGAGCCCGAAGATCGGGTCGACGTGCGTCGAGACCCCGCGCAGCTCGCCGCCGAGGACCGCGCGCACGATCGCGCGCGTGTGCGCGATCGACATCCGCTCGCCAACGCCGTACGACCCGCCCACCCAGCCCGTGTTGAGCATCCACACGTCGGCGTGGTGGCGCTTGACGCGCTCGACGAGCATATCGGCGTAGCGGTCCGGCGGCAGGACCAGGAACGGGGCCGCGAAGCACGTGCTGAAGATCGGCTCGGGCTCGGTCACGCCGCGCTCGGTGCCCGCGACCTTGGCGGTGTAGCCCGACAGGAAGAAGAAGCGGATCTGCTCCTCGTCCAGACGCGCGACGGGGGGCAGAACACCGAAGGCGTCGGCCGACAGAAAGATGACGTTGTGCGGGTGCTGTCCCATGCCCGCCATCACTGCGTTCGGGATGAGGTCGATGGGATAGGCCGCGCGCGTATTCTCGGTCTTCTCGTCGGAGTCGTAGTCCGGAACGCGCGTCCGCTCGTCGAAGACGACGTTCTCGAGGATCGTGCCGAAGCTCTCGGTGGCCGTGTAGATCTCCGGCTCGGACTCCTTGTGAATGCGAATCGTCTTGGCGTAGCCCCCGCCCTCGAAGTTGAACACGCCGCGGTCGCTCCAGCCATGCTCGTCGTCGCCGATCAACCGGCGCGACGGGTCGGCGGAAAGCGTCGTCTTGCCGGTGCCGCTGAGGCCGAAGAACAGGGCCACGTCCGAGCCGTCGACGCTCGTGTTCGCGGAGCAGTGCATCGGAAAGACGTTCTGCGCCGGAAGCAGGTAGTTCAGCGCGGTGAAGATCGACTTCTTGATCTCCCCGGCGTAGCCGGTGCCGCCGATGAGCACGATCCGCCGGCCGAGGTTGACCAGCACAAATGTCTCGCTGTGCGTGCCGTCGCGCGCCGGGTCGGCCTTCACCGACGGAAGAGAGATGACCGTGAAGTCGGGCTCGAACTCCATCAGCTCGTCCGCGGTCGGCCTGATGAACAGGTTGCGAGCGAAGAGGCTGTGCCAGGCGAACTCGGTGATCACGCGCACGCGCAGCCGGTAGCGCGGGTCGGCGCAGGCGAACACGTCCTGCGTGAAGACGTCGTGGGTGTCGATGAACTCCTGCATCCGGTGCAGCAGCCCGTCGAACGACTGCGAGCCGATGGCCTGGTTGCCTGGATGCCACCAGATGGCGTCCTGGCTGGTCGATTCCTTGACGAAGAACTTGTCCTTCGGCGAGCGCCCGGTGTGCTTGCCGGTCTCGGCGGTCAAGGCACCCGTGGAAACGACGTGCGCCTCCTGGCGGAGGATCGCCTGCTCGTACAGAGCCGCCGGACTCAGGTTTCGGCGCGGCACCAGACTTTCAGGCTAAGCGATGCGCGCCCGGCTGCGCGCACTCGCGCGCCGGCGCTGCTTGCCGCTCACGTAGTCGACCAGGATGTACTCGCCCAGCCGGTCGGGCGAGACGAAGAACGCCCTGCCCTTGTTGATCCGCGTCATCTGGTTGATGAACTCGGTGAGATACGGCCCGCGCTCGAGCATGAACGTGTTGATGGTGATCCGGTCACGCGTGCAGCGCTTCACCTCGCTGAGCGTCTGCTGGATCGTCTCGTAGGTCGGCGGGTACGAGAAGGACGCGCGGCCGTCCTCGCGCAGATGGGCGGTCGGCTCCCCGTCGGTGATCATGATCACCTGCCGGTTGCCGCGGTGCTTGGCGAGCAGCGAGCGCGCGAGCTGGAAGCCGTGCTGCATGTTGGTCCCGTACACGTAGTCGTTCAGGGCCAGCTGGGGCAGCGTCTGCGGCTTGAGCTCGACGGCGTAGTTCGAGAACCCGACGACGTAGAGAGAGTCGCGCGGGTACTGCGAGCGGATCAGCGAGTCCAGGGCGATCGCGACCTTCTTGGCGGCGAGGAAGCAGCCACGCAGGAACATCGAGCGGCTCATGTCGATCATCAGCACCGTCGACGCCTGCGTCATGTGCTCGGTGCGGTGGACGACGAAATCGTCCGGCGCCATCTTCACGGGCACCTTCGGCCCCTCGCGCACGATCGAGTTGAACAGCGTCTCTTTCATGTCGAGGAGGAAGGGGTCGCCGTACTCGTACGCCTTGAGCTCGTCGGAGGCGTCGGTGCCGACGCCGCCGCGCCACAGGTTGTGCTGGCCCATGCGAGTCTTCTTCAGCTGGTCGAAGATGTCCCGCAGCGCCGACTGGCCGATGCGCCGCATGCCGCGCGGCGTCAGCTCCAGGCGCCTTCCCTTGCGCTCGACGTAGCCCGCCTTCTCCAGCACGTCCGTGACCTGGCGCAGCTGGTCGATCGCCTGCCGCGCCTCGGGACCGAGCAGCTGCTGCGCGAGCGAGCGGTCGATATCGTCGGGGCGGAAGCTGCCGCGCTCGAGCTGTGACTCGAGGCGGTCCATCTGCTGCAGCCGCTCCATCAGGCCCATCGCCTGACCGAGGGACAGCGGGTCCTCGCCGAAGAATGGGTAGCGCTCGGCGAGCTCGGAGGGCGGCATCATCGCCTGCATGAAGCCCGACAGGCGCGCCAGCTCGAGGCGCAGTGAATCGTCCTGGAGCAGCGCGTCCATCATCTGACGCAGCTCCTCGCGCGCCTCGGGGCTGAGGCTCTGCATGAGCGACTGCATCTGCGCCATCTGCCGCTGCAGGTGCTCGAGCAGCTCGTCGAGGCTGTTGATGCCCTGCGGGAACATATCGCCGAACTTCTGCATGAAGCCGTTGAAGTCGGGGGTGCGGCCTTCCATGCGCTGCTCCAGCATCTTGTTCAGCTCGCGCACCATCTCGCGTACGCGTGAAAGGTCCTGGCTCTGCATCTGCTGCAGCGAGCCCTTGATGCCCTGGAACATCTGGTCGACCATCTGCTGCTGCAGGGTCTTCATCAGCTCCTCGAACTTCTGCCGCGCGGCATCGTCGACGAACTCGTAGTTGCGCAGGCCCTTGACGCGGCCGCCCAGATCGTCGGGCAGGCGGTCGAGCTGATCGTTGCGCTGCTTGGCTATCCGGTCGAGCAGCTTGCGCGCGTCAGGCGTCGCCTCGTCGACGCGGCGCTCGATGCCGGCACGCTCCGTGTCGATGACGTCCTGCACCTTCTGGCGCAGCTCCTCGACCGTGGAGTCGAGGTTGTAGCGGCCCAGCTCGCGTTCACGCGCCTCGCGCAGCTGCTTGAGAAGCTGCTCCAGACCCTTCATATCGGGCGAGCCCCAGCGGAGGAACCGCTGCAGGGCCGCGTTGAGGTCGCCGTAGTTCATCAGGTCGTCGGAGAGCGCGTCCAGTACGTCGCCGGCGTCGAGCTCGTCTAGCTTCTGAGTTCCATCCCAGCGGGAGTACCTGAACTTCACCCGACCACGCTAGCAGGGCGCCAACCGCCCAACGCCCGTTCGATGGCCCTCGCCGCCTTCAGCGCCGTCGCGTCGCGCCAGTTGCCCGCCACGACCTGGACGCCGATCGGCAGGTTCTCCGATGACGTCCCCGCCCTGACCACGACGCAAGGGTTTCCGGTGAGGCTGTAGGGGACGGTGTAGCTGAAGCGGTGGTCGCTTGGCAGCTCGGCCTTGTAGAGCGGGGCGACATCGGCCGCCACGGGGCTCAGGATCAGGTCGAAGCGGCCCATGAACCGCAGGAGGGCGCTGCGGAACCCATCCCACCTCTTGTACAGGCGCTCGTGGCTCATGTGCTTGCGGCCCCAGTAGCCCAGCGTGATCTGCCAGGCCTCGGCCAGGGACGGCGGCCGCTCCTCGGTGACGCTGCAACCGGCCGCGGCAAGAACCCTGGACGCCGCCTTGACCGCCGCGGCGATCGAAGGTGTCGGCCTCGACAAGCCGTCGTCCGCGTACCACGCGACCCGCAGGCCCTGGAGCGGAGGAGCGGTCCACGCCCGTACCGGGACCACGGCCGAGTCGACGCCGTCGGGGCCGGCGAGGACCTTGAGCGCGATCCGCAGGTCGGCCACGTAGCGGGCCATGGGCCCGACCTGGCTTCGCGGGTCGGTCAGCCCGCCGGGCAGGCCGTAAGCGCCGGTCACCGGAATGAGGCCGGCGGTCGGCTTGAGCGCGGCGATCCCGCAGTAGTGGGCGGGCATGCGCATGCTGCCGCCGGAGTCGCTGCCGAGGCCGAGGGGAGATCCCGCCGCCGCGATGATCGCCGCCTCGCCGCTGCTGCTGCCGCCGGGCGTCCGGTTGATGTCGTAGGGGTTGCGGGTGCCGCCGTGAACCGAGTTCCAGCTCTCCTCGCCGGCGCCCGCCGGCGGGCAGTTGGTCTTGCCTATGAGGATCGCGCCTGCCCGCCGCATTCGCGCGACGACGGTCGCGTCGTGGTCCGGAACGTTGCTGCGCATCATGCGGAGGCCGGCTGTGGTGGGCAGTCCGGCGGTGTTGAAGATGTCCTTGGCCGTGAACGGCACACCGTGCAGCGGTCCGAGCACCGGGTTTCGCCGTGCGTTCCGGCGGTCGGCGTTGCGAGCCTCCTTGACGGCGCTCTCTCCGGTCGCGAAGACGACGGCGTTGAGGCGCGGGTTGACGGTGTGGATGTGCTCGAGGTGCGCCCGGACGACCTCGACCGAGGACAGCTCCTTCTCCCGGATCTTGCGCGCCAGCCAGCCGGCCGGCGCGCCGATGACGTCGCGCACTTCCCGCGGCGAGCTTAGACGCTCGACCGCGAGTTTTGACCGGCTAGACGCTATCTCCCGGCTTGATGTCGAGGACCCTGGCCTTGCCGCCCACGAGCTCCTGCAGCTGGCCCGGGCGCCCGGCCAGGATGGGAAAGGTGCCGAAGTGCATCGGCACGACCGTCTTGACCTTGAGGAGCTCGACCGCTTTGGCCGCGCGCTCCGGGCCCATCGTGTAGAAGCCGCCGATGGGCAGGAACGCGACGTCGAACTTGCTCAGCTCGGCGATCACGCTCATGTCGCCGAAGACGTCGGTGTCGCCCGCGAAGTACACGGTGAAGCCGTTCTCGAACTCGATCACCAACCCGCACGCGTCGCCGCCGTAGACGATGCTGCCGTTGTCGTCGGTGATGCCGCACGAGTGCTCGGCATGGACCAGCGTCACGTGAACGCCGTCGACGTCCACCGTGCCGCCCTGGTTGGCGGCGATGATCTTCTCTCCGTCGAGGCCTTTGGAGCCAAGCCACGCGCCGACCTCGTAGTTGCACACGATCGTCGGCTTCGTCCGCCGGGCGATCTCGACCGCGTCGTGGATGTGGTCGAAGTGACCGTGCGTGATCAGCATCAGGTCACAGCGGTCGACGTTCTTCAGGTTCTCCGGCGCGACGGGGTTGCCCATGACCCAGGGGTCGATGAGGATCTCCTTGCCCTTGGCGCTGCGCGCCTTCCACGTGCCGTGCCCGATCCACGTGAAGCTGACGTCACCGTTGAGCGCCATGCTTGCTTCCCCCTACGTTTCGCTGCGGAAAAGGCGATTTTCCCACACGGCCAATACGAAGAGGCCGATCGCTCCGACCGTCCACAGGTTGGGGAAGAAGAGGTCGCACGGCTGGCGGTAGAAGCACAGCAGGCACGCGGCGAGGACGGCCAGCGTGCCGATACGCCGGCGTTCGACTCCGCGAACCGCCACCAGCAGCGCCAGGGGCAGCAGCGGCAGCCACTGGTACGGCCACACCTCGTTGGGGATGAGCGCGCCGAGCGAGAAGCCGAGCGCCATCCCGTAGGCCGGATTCCAGCCGCTGCGCCACGCCCCGAATGCCGCGCCGGCGGCGAACGCTATCGCGCTCAGGTAGGACAGGACGATCGCCGCGGTCGCCAGGTGCAGGGGCGACGTGACCAGCACGTAACCGGTGCCTCCCGGGACGGCGAACTGCTCGCCGCCGAGGTAGCGCGTGAACAGCGTGCGCACGGAGTCGTAGGCGCAGTCGGGGTTGTACGAGCCGAGCGACGGCAGCAGGACGTGCTGGTAGTAGAAGAGCGCGCCGCCGAGGCCGAGCGGTGCAAAGGCCAGGACAGTGATGGCCGCCGCGGCGCCGCCGAGCGCGACCGCGTAGACGATGCGATGAGCGGGTCTCGGCCCGACGACCATCGCCGCCGGAAAGTACTTGAGCGACGTCGCGATCCCGCCGACGGCGCCGGCAAGCGCCGGGAGCCGGCGCTCGAGCGCGATCGAGGCCGTCGCGCACACGAGCAGGATGCCGCCGCGCTGGCCGGCACTCACGTCCGCGAACAAGGGCGGAAAGTACCCCGCCACGAGCCAGAAAACAGGTCGGGCGAGGGGATGC
This sequence comes from uncultured bacterium, assembly GCA_966423695.1. Lineage (GTDB taxonomy): Bacteria > Chloroflexota > Dormibacteria > Dormibacterales > Dormibacteraceae > 40CM-4-65-16. Next base: position 6,574 of record CBJLKR010000131.1, read on the forward strand.
ACCGGCGCCACCGCTCGGTAGAGCAGCAGCAGCGCGGCGACCAGCGCGAGCGCGTCGATGGCGGTCCACACCTGCACCCCCACATCCCTCGGCAGGAGCGCGACCGGGACGGCGAGCAGCGCCACGTGCGGCGGGCTGACGAAGGCGTCCAGCCCGCCGGGCGGCGCGATAATGTGCAGCCGCGCGAGATAGCC